>DBDT01000062.1:403-2887 GCA_002293705.1 Candidatus Woesebacteria bacterium UBA925 | reverse complement strand
AGATGTGTATAAGAGACAGATTATGCATCGTATTTTGTAATTAAGCCGAAAGGTGTAAGTAAATGAAAAAGTCGCGCATTCTTTTGTTGGCGCTCGTTTTGATTGTAGTATCGCTGGTAGCGTCCAGCGTGTTGGTTCGTGAGACTGTTGAAGTCTCTCGATCATTGAGCGTTTCTTCGTTTGGCAACATTTCGGCCATCTCGACCTCGAAATTGGAGGCTTGGGTTGAGGTGGATCGACTTGATTTGGCCACAGCTGGCTGGTCGTACGGGACTGTGGTGTTCAGTGATGACCCACGACATTCCCAGGGCAGCCGCGTTCTGGTTGCCAAGAACAATTTGGGTGGCTATTTGATGGCGGGTGAGGTTGTGTTTCCTACTCATCTGGCAACAGTAAACTCTTTCGACAACTCTATCCCAACCTCTGTCACCCCGATTAATGGGTTGGTAATAGTTGTTGTTGACAACGTTTCGATTGAAGCAAGTGCCTGGTCGTATGGGAGTGTGGTATTCAGTGATGACCCGCTCTACACCCAGGGTAGCCGGGTTCTGGTTGCCAAGAACAATTTGGGTGGCCACTCTTTGGTTTATGAAGAGTCCATCAGCACCATCCTCGCCTTCATCAAGACGGGGTTGGAAGTCGCCGAGTTGGTTTATGGTGACCTGGGTGTCCCACTGGGCCAATAAGGTCAGTGTTTTCAGAAGGTCAGGCGTAAAGCCTGGCCTTTTTAAGTGGCTGAAAACTAAGCTTGCTTGGTCCTAGTTGTAGAGCTTAAGACATATAGTCTGTATCCATCGTTTCTCACCTTACGACTTCCAGTGGTTTGTGGATCGCCATCATCTTGTGTTCTGGCTTTCATGATTATTGTTCCATTTCCATTAAAAATTTCTGTTGAACCATTTTCGTTTAAGAGTCCTGGTACAAAGAAAGTTAAGCTCATCCTCTCGCCACTTCCACTCCCACCAACATCAAACCTGTATGTGTTAACTACTGTACCGAAACCATAAGCAGCATCATTGCCTGTTGTGACCATTGGTGGAGATTTAGAATCAACAAGTCCAACCCCCAAATTGTCTAAAAGCTCTCTTGAGCCAACTTTTCGTAATTTTGATTTGTCCCCTCCGCAAAGCAATTTTACTATTAGCCCACCATCTACCTCTTGGGTTCCTGGGCCATTCAAATTAATTTCTTCAACTAGTGGGCCTTGTGAAACTCCGCTCATTGATTCATCAAAACTGGTTTTGGGGTCGCTAAATTCACCAAGGATAGATTTGGCTAGACTATGTAGTTTGACTATGTCAGGGTCATCAATGTTAGTTTTTTTCAAGGATTCAGCAATCGTCTTTGCAAGGGCGATTCTACTGACTACAACATCCCTATCTCTTCCCTCAGCAGTGACACCCATACCATCACTCCTAAATCTCTCTACATAACCTTCCAGATCCTTCATTATCCCTTGGTGTCGGATCTCATTTGCCACCTCAGCCATTAAAATTTTTATGTCGTTTTTTGCCTGCCCCCTTTCGTTAATGGGCAGATCGGACCTGTTGATAATTGCATCCACCTCTCCTGCAGTCATATTTCTCAAACCATGTTCAGTTTTATCGTGCTGATCAATTCCAAGGTCTGTGTCTTGAAGTGGAAGTGCTTCTTCTCCTGTCTGCTTAGCTTTATAAGCTTCTGCAAGTTTCTCTACAATAAATTTTACTGCTGGTGTGCCATCTTCTGTTCTGAAGGTGTTATTCAGCCTATCAATTGCTCCTTTTGCTTCATCTGATATCCTGTCTTGCTTTTGTAGCAAACTGTCCGTAGCTCCAATAACTCGATCCCACTTTTGGCCATATTCATTTGGATCAATTACTTTTTCTTGTTTCACCACTACAGGTGCCTCAGCTACAGTCATCTTAGATTTACTATATTACTAATCCAAATGGTTCACAATAGTTTTGACCCTGAAAACCCCATAATATATAATTGAGTATTAGTCTATCTTGAGGAGGTTCTTGTGCTTAAATTGATTGTTCGGGTCACTGCGCTTGCACTGTTATTGGTTTCAGTTGTCTTGTTCCCGCTTGTGGAAACTGGCTTGGCAGTGCCAAATCTGTGCCAGGATTTCTCAACCAGTTCGAAAATGGAAATTTCTGGATATCTGGATATCGAACTGACTTACAAGGTGGATGTAAACCTTGGTGGTGAAAGCGATACGCCACATATTTGTCATTTTGAAGGTAGCTTCAATGACAATCAAGGAAATTCTGGCAGGTATATGTATCTACAATGGGTGTCCGATTACCACGGGGCTTCGTTGTACCTGAAATATGATTCTACTGGAGACACTGTTTTCTATTGGAGTATTAACCAAATGGGTTTCCAGCTCTATAAAGTCACAGCAGATGGTGAGTTGCTCTGCCTTGACAACGAGTGCTTGGAAGCAAGCATCAAGTTAAGCAACTAATTAAATCACACCAAGCAATTGCTTGGTGT
>DBDT01000062.1:0-212 GCA_002293705.1 Candidatus Woesebacteria bacterium UBA925 | reverse complement strand
ACCAAGCAATTGCTTGGTGTGATCTTGTGTTTTCAGTAATACTTTTTGAATTTCAAATTATCTTCGGTTTAACCCAAAAATATCATCAAAATTGCCATACCTACCATGGTGAGGTTTTCAAAAAGAGTGACACTGGACATTGGAAGATTGAAAAACCCACCAAGACATGCACACTTAATGCTCTTTTTAGAATCTGTCTCTTATACACATCT
>DBDT01000057.1:7688-7861 GCA_002293705.1 Candidatus Woesebacteria bacterium UBA925 | reverse complement strand
TGATTTTAGCGGTTCATATCCTGCGCTTGACCGTAGACACATTTTTCGCAGAAAGCTCAAATATGTTGTTTCTTTTTGAACGTTCTCTAATCAACGTGTACGGAGCGTCTATATAGGGAACCTGTGCTCTGGACTCACAGTGGACCTGAAAGGGCATGAGCCCTGACTATTGT
>DBDT01000057.1:0-7440 GCA_002293705.1 Candidatus Woesebacteria bacterium UBA925 | reverse complement strand
GTATAAGAGACAGGGCATGAGCCCTGACTATTGTGCACCTTGCGGTGCTATTTTTTTATTCGCAATTTCGAAAATTAGCTATTTAGTAGCTAATGCTCCATCGTCGACAACCTTTCTTTGGCGATGATGTTTCCAATAAGACAGGCGGGCAACAAACGTGTCGCCCACCTGCTTGACCAGCCCAGACGGGGCCGGTCAGACCTTTTAGACCCCCACTCAGATAGCAGGGGCCTCCAGGGCGATGGTGGCTACCCGTTGAGGGGGGCCGCCGGCGCCGAGGCCAGGTCGAGGTCGATTTCGCCAGCATTCTTATTGTGCCGCATCAAGCTTTGCAATCGAAACATAAAATGTTCTCCTTTGCCAACAGGCGCAATAGATATAGAGCTGGAGGGCGAATCGCCGGTCTATATATAGCCGGGCACAACCCCATCCAACTTACACATAAGATACTATAAGATTAGATATTTGTCAACTATTTTGGGGTACCGGGCTTTTTAGGCCCGGCGTAGAACGGATCACCCCCTCTCTAAACGATAGACATGGTGTTGTGCATTGTGGTGCACATTGTTACTCCTTTCGTTTGAGGGAGATGCAATTAAATTTTGCATACACCTGGGTTTCTATCAAGAGTTATTTTGACTTGCTTTACAGAAAGTTTTGTATTCACAAAACTCGCAGGATGGATGTCCACTACAGACAAAGTCACTATTTTCTATATCCTCTTTGATTTTTAAAATTTCATTTTCAGCAGAGATTAACTCTTCCACACTTCGCTTGGTAACAACAACTTGAGGGTCACTAAAATAGACCAGTTTTAAAGTAATGTCTTCAATCTCTCTTGCAAATGGTTTTTCAGGAATTTTAGTTGCAGCCAAAGCATATATTGATAACTGCAAACTCTTGTCAGCCTCTTTTTGACTCATCACTTTTTCACCAGTTTTATAGTCAACAATAACAAGTTTTCCATCAACTTCATCGATTCGATCAATAACTCCTGTAATTTTTGTGTCGGCGAGCTTGAAGGCAAATGGCTTTTCACATGCAATGGTATTTACACTGTCTGTAAACCAATTTTCTAAAAACAACTTCAAATAATCTTGTGCTTTTTGGTACGCCTCTCTTTCATGCTGTTGATTTTGGTATCCTTTTTTGATCCAGTGGGTGGCCAAAAGCTGTTGCATCAAAGTATTTTGGTCAACTGACCCTGGAACATACTCTTGATAAAAAGATCTAAGTACTCTGTGAAAGCTGTTTCCAAAACTTGCACCAGGAGAGGTGGCTTGCGGAACTTTTAAAATGTAATTTAGTTTGTAGTGGAGTGGGCAAATCCTAAAAGTTTCGATCTGAGAGTAGGACAAGTGTGATAGTTTAATTTTTCCCACTTCTTGTCTGACCTTTTCAAAATCGATGTTTTGCTTCACTTCAGAACCAGAAGTCACCGACTCTAAAGTCTTTTCGTCATTGAAACCAAGTTCCAGTAAAAATTGCGACAGCTTTTTTTCTCTAATGTTTCCTTCGTATTTTCGTGCAGCAGTCAAGTAAAGCCTGTCACGAGCGCGGGTCATGGCAACATACATAAGCCTTCTCTCTTCTCTCATGTGATCATCCTCCATATCGTTTTTAATAAGAGCAGCTGGTGGAGGAAGTGGATCTGATCGACCAACTGATGGAAATCTTTGGGCCACCAGATTCACCACAAAAACCACTGGAAACTCAAGACCTTTAGAGGAGTGGGCTGAGATTACCCTTACTGCATTTTGGTCCTCCCAATCAATTTCGGAGGCAGAAGGTGACTCTCCTGAGGCAAGTTGCATATCAATATATGAGATAACTGAGCTGGCTGTTGTAACTCCAATTTGCTCTAGGTCTGAAACTTTTTTAAATAGCTTTGTAATATTTTGCGCATACTCCTGCTCGGTCAAATTCTCAAAGCTAGTAAGTTTTTGGGTAATTCCAAATTGGTCTATGTATTGCCAGAGGAGCTTGCCTGCCCCAGACTCTCTTGTTGAGATCACCCCCTTAACAAATTCAACAACTGATTTTACGCTTGGTTCTTCATCAATCTTCAATTGATCCCACACGTGAGTAGCCTCCTCTTTCGATTTTGAAAATAACTCAGCAATATATAAAGGATCTATGTTGTGTGTGTCTGAAGATAAAAGTATCCACCAGCTTTGATCATCATACAAATCAACCATTACTCTTAAAAAAGCCACCAACTCAGAGACCTCTTTTCTTTCATATAATTTTCCAGGACCCAAGTATTCAAACGGGACCCCTTCTTTTTCAAAAAGTCTTACAAATTGATCAGCATGAGAGTTGGCGCGAACTAGAATTGCCATATCTGAAAATTTGTAGCCGCTATTTACCAATTCCATTATTTTCTCCTTCACCCAAACTGACTCCATTTGGCCCGTGGGCAGGTGTGCAAATTCCACAATTCCACCACCCCCTCTTTGGGCTACAAGTTTTTTGTCTATCTTTTCTTTGTATTCAAGTCTTTCAGGATTGTTGTTGATAATTAACTTATATGAAGCATCAAGTATCTCCTGGTGTGATCGATAATTTTGGTTCAGTGTAACAACCTTGGTTCCTTCGAATGTTTTAGTAAACTCCAAAATATTGGCAACTGCGGCACCACGAAAGGCATAGATTGACTGATCATCATCACACACCGCTGTGATGTTTTTACTTTTACCAGCAAGCATTTTTACCAATTCATGCTGGGCATGATTGGTGTCTTGGTATTCATCTACAAGAATGTAGGGGAATTTTTGATGATACAAAGAAAGAACATTTGGCCTACTTCTAAAAAGTGAAATGGTGTGGGTTATAAGATCAGAGAAATCGCAAACCGAATTTTCAAGCTTTAGCTTTGAGTACTCTTTCCAGACATTTGATATCTCAACATACTCGTCACGAGTCCACTTCTGATCTTCTGATAATTCGGAGGGCAAGCCGTAAGCCCACTTAGCATATTCATCAACCGATATGTCCTCGTCTGCAATCCTTGAGAAGTGGTTCAGAAGAAGAGACAAAAATTTGTCTGGATTCCCAATTGGCCTGAAGTGGACAAGGGGGAGAGAAAAAATATTGCTGCTTAAAAAATGCATCGACTCAGCTTGAGTCATGAGTCTGTAGTTTGGATCAATCCCAATATGGAACCCATGGTCCCTCAAAACCCTGTCACAGAAACCATGGAAAGTAGAGACTGAAAGCTGTGAATATCCAAGTGGAAGCGCCACATCAATTCGCTCCTCCATCTCAAGTGATGCTTTCTCAGTAAAAGTGAGGCACAAAATCTCAGATGGACCAACAACACCGCTCAACACTAAGTTTTTGACCCTCTCGGTAATTACTGAGGTCTTACCAGTACCTGCTCCTGCAATTACAAGCAGAGGCCCAGTAGTGTGATATACCGCTTCTTTTTGTTCTTTATTTAGAAGTACTTCGCTCATTACGAATTGTAGCTTAATAAACAAAAGAAGTGGGAGGGCATGCCCTCCCACCACTAATCTACCCTTCAACTGAAAGGGGGTATGGTCCGTAGACGATCTTCTCACCACCAACCCACACCACATAGGTGACATCGACTTTGGTGAGAATGATATCAATTTCTACACCCATACCTCCGGTTGTGAGACCGGAACAATCAACGCCCTCGACCAGCCGGGTGCTACTGCGGCATATAGTTGAACCTGCTTCCCAGCCACCAGTCCCGTTATCAACCAACGATTCGACCCTGTACTCATACTGCCCACCCTCTTCGGAGCGGTAGATTGCAACGCGACGACCAATGTCTGTGCAATTCACACAGCCCGCTGAGTCGGAAAGGACTCCAGACGATGATGAGCTTATTCGAATCGCCTGACCACCATTGTCTTCAAATCCTGGAACAGGCTCTCCAGACACCGTCATTGTGAGGGTAACAAGCGGATTTATGTTGCCCTGATACTGACCAAATCCACATTTGAATTCATAGGTTCCAGGTTGGACAGCGAAAACTATGAAACTGCCATTCAGCTCGTATCCACCACCAGGCACAGAGCAAAGAGGCTCGCCATCATCATTGGGTGGTGGAGCCACAACCGATACGGCTTCCCCAGGGCGAAGCGTCACTGAGCGAGTAAGGTTGCCATCCGGACCAATGAACGCCCATAACCCATCCCAGTCTTGAGCCTGTGAAACCAAAACAATAGCCAAGAACAGCACGACTGAAAAGACAGCAGCCAGCTTTTTCATCTAGTACCCTCCAGGTTAAAATAGACTACTAAATTATAGGGTGTTTTAGGGTGATGTCAATTTTTAGCCCAACCTCTTTGTCTCATCAAGAGCACTACCAAGCTTTGATATATCAGAGGTCAAGCTGACTGCAACAGACTGGGCATTATTGATGTGTTTTGAAAGTAGTTTCAAATCAGACTCTGCAAGGTCAAGGTCTTTTCTAAACTTTGAAATTGAGGCCATCACTTGCTTTGCCCGACTTTCTATCTTTTGCCCTTCAAGAGAAATCAACACTGACCTAAGGTAGGCATATAAAGTTGATGGAGAGGTCACAAGAACATGTTTTGACTGGGCATGGGTGTAAAGCTCTGACCTTCTTACCACTTCATAGTACACAGGCTCGCTTGGCAAATACATGAGAGCATAGTCAATAGTCCCTTCAGAGGGGAGTACGTATTTTTCTGAAATTGAGTCGATATGATTTTTAATACTCCTTTCAAACACTTTTTCTTGAGAGGACTTACCATCCTCTCCTTTAGCGTTAACCATTTGTACATATGTTTCCATAGGAAACTTTGAATCAATTGGGATTATCCCTCCATTTATTTTCACAATTGCATCAACTCTTTGGCCATTTTTAAAACCATACTGAAGTGCGTAACTTGAGTTTGGAAGTATTTGCGAAAGAAGATCATTCAAAAGCTGCTCACCCAGGTTTCCGCGAAGCTTGGGGGAGAGGAGAAACTCCTGGACATCTTTCATCGACCTTCCTATTTCAGAAACTTCACCAAGATTTCTTGAAATTTCAGATAACATCCTACCTGTTGAATCAAGTCTTGCATGCAACTGTTGTTGTTCTCTACTAAAAACCCCAAGTATCGACTCTCTTTCTTTTTGGGAGTCTCTTTGCATCAGTTGAATTATCTGAGCAAGATTATCTGGCTTTAATTTAAAAAAGAGAGACAATATGAGTAGGTTTGCTACGATTATTAAAATGAGAAGGAAAAAAAGAACAATCTCCACAAAAAGATCCTATCATGTTTTGGGTAGAAACCGAAAATGGATGATCAGTGTCAAAAGAGGGAGGATCGTCTGCGGCGTGCTTGGAGCAGCCAGTTTGATCATTTTTTTAATCACTCTATTTCTAGTGAGACCAGATACCCCAGGTTCAAAACTAATTTTTGCAAGCTCGCTGGGGTCAGCAGTAATTGGCTTAATGATTGCGGCCAATGTAAGGTCTGAGTATTCAACTGCTGTAGGAGTTTCAGTGAGCACCATTTTGTTTTTACTCCTATGGGGGTCGTTTAAAATTTGGACAATACCGGCGCTTTTAATTTTTTCTGTGCTTGTAATTGTTTCAGTAAGAAATAACTAACCAATTTGTGATTTAATAAAGTAAAGATACTGCCATGGAAAATGAAGAGTCTGAAGTAGATGTTTCTGGAAAGTATTTGGAGGCATTCTTCCAATTAATTGCAGACTGCAAAACCGCAAAGGAGGCGAAGCTTGTCTTTGGAAGTTTTTTCAGCGAAAGCGAACAGGATTCTTTTGCCAAAAGATTGAACATTTGGCACTTAATTTCTCAAAAATCGACCTACCAAAAGATAAAGGATGAAACTAAGGCAAGCAGTGCGACAATTGCATCTGCACACAAGGCCACTGGCAAAGAAGGTTTCAAAAAAACAATACAGCTAATAGAAGCAGAGATATGGGCCAACTCAGTTACTTCAAAAATTAAGGGGATAGTCGGCAGATAGTCTAAATTTAAGGTAAAATACCCTCATGGCAAGATTTAGCATAACAACTGCTATCGACTACACCAATGGAGTAATCCACATAGGTCATGCATATCAGAAAATAGTAGCCGACGTGCTTTACAGATTCCACAAACAAGTAGGCGATGAGGCTTACTTTTTGACAGGAACAGATGAACACGGTATTACAAACGCCCAAGCTGCAGCCAAAGAAGGTCTTGAACCAAGGCAGTTTGTGGACAAGATTAGTTCTCTAGACAAAAAGGAGATTGAAAGTATTGGTATCAATCCAGATAGATTCATCAGAACCACCGACGAAGACCACAAAAAGATAGTTGCAGAGTTTTACATGAAATCTTTTAATAATGGAGACATCTATAAGGGTAGCTACGAAGGACTTTACTGTGCAGGGTGTGAGTCTTACAAGACACTATCAGAACTAGTTGACGGAGCTTGCCCTCTTCACCCGACAAGAACTATTGAGAAAATCTCAGAAGAAAACTATTTTTTCAGATGGAGCAAATACAAGGACTTTCTCAGAGAATTAATCGACACTAATCCCAACTTTATTCAGCCAGAACAAAGGCGCAAAGACATGATTGGCTTTTTAGACTCAGGGCTTGAAGATATTGCAATTAGTAGGCCTAAACAAAAACTATCTTGGGGCATACCAGTGCCCAATGACGACTCCCACGTCATTTATGTGTGGTTTGATGCTCTAATAAATTATGTAACAGGACTTAAGGACATGTGGCCAGCATCGCTGCATCTTGTTGGTAAAGATATTACTCGCTGGCACACACTACTTTGGCCGGCAATGCTAAAAAGCGCAGGCTATGAAATACCTAGGGCAGTTTACAGCCATGGATTTATGAACCTGAATGGACAAAAAATAAGCAAGTCACTTGGAAATGTTATTAGCCCAAGCGAGCTTGCAAGTAGATACGGATCAGACGCGACCAGATATTACTTTTTCAGGTATGGTCCATGGGTTGAAGATGTTGATGTTAGTCTTGAAAAAATTGATGCAGCATACCAATCAGACCTGGCCAATGGACTTGGAAACTTAGCCTCAAGACTCACAACAATGGCAGAGAAAGAAGGACTAACGGGATTGAATAAGGATTTGGTCACAGTTTCAGACGAATACAAAGACTACATGACCGAGCTTAAGATAGTTGAAGCAACTGAATCAACATGGTCAAAAATAAAGGATTGCGACAGAACCATAAATGAAACTGAGCTTTGGAAAAAAACTGGAGAAGAAAAGGAGACGACACTAAACAAGCTATTAAATACATTATTGGTAATTGCCAACGAAACAAAACCAATCTTGCCAATTTCTTCACAAAAAATAATTGATGCGATAACTGGAGAAAAAATAGTTAAAATAGAGCCTTTATTTCCAAGGATTTAAAATATGTCAATCAAAACAGATAGACTAATTGTTAGGATCTTGGAG
>DBDT01000066.1 GCA_002293705.1 Candidatus Woesebacteria bacterium UBA925 | reverse complement strand
CATATATATTATTCACCATATACTTTGTTTCTCAATGACTCAAGAACCGATGTGTCCAGTGTAGGTGAGAGTGGGTCGGTAAGCTCTGCTGGAACAATTGGGTTTGGCTTTTCAGTAAATGCTCTGTAGATGTCAAAGCCAACCCAAACAGAAACTGTCAGGGCAGTTAAAATCCCCAGCTTTAGTAGAAATGGCAATCGATTGTATTTTTTCTTTGTCATGGCGCAAACTTTTCTCCTCTAGGAAAGTAAACCACATCTCCGGTTACCTGAAGGTTTAATGTGTCTGGTACTTCATCTACCACTCTAATTGATATCTCTCTAGCGACAACTGGCCTTCCTGATTCTTCGGATGAGTTGATGAAATTGCTTAATGCCTCATAGCTTCCTTCAAATGATAGCTTGAGTGGAAAAGTAGTCGGAGTAGAAATTCCATCAGTATTGGTGATGGAAACTGGCCCACCATTTAGTGCAACCATTGAAACCTGCGAGTTTTTAGATAGTGTCTCCCAAACAATGGTGGCTCTATCTATTTCTGGTGTTTCTGGAATGTAGTCTGACAAAAAGTTGATCAAGTCTCCAGCATTTCTATAGTTGTCTTGCGCAAGACTAATTGCGCTAATTTTGTCATCAAGTTTCATAGCAACCGCCTCTTTTTCTCTTATCTCAGAAAGCAATTTGCCGATTGTTGTGAGGGTTGGCCTTATTGCAAAGGCAACAAAGATTGTAATTGCGCTAATGGTTAAAAAGCCTTCAATAAACATTTGCACTGATGGCTTTTCTTGGTAAAGATTCATCAGCTGTGCCAACATCTTTCTTGAAGATGCGCTTGATGCATTGGTTCCTGGGTTTCTCATGGTTTAGTTTTTCATTCTATTGCGGCCCCTTTACTGTTAACAAGGTTGGCAATAATACTTTGGCTGTTCTGCTTTTGCTCAAGAGATAAAATTGTTAGGTTTTTAAGCAGTTCAGATGAGTTTGATAATCTTAAAATGAAAGACTGTATTGACGCTTCGTTTCTGGCCTCGGCTACAATTCGCACCTCATCTGCTCCATCTACTATTTCAGTAACCACAACATCTTCTGTTAACTGGGAGGCTATGTCTGCGACCAAGGGTCTTATTGAGGGGTTTTCTTGTAGCTTGGCTGCTTCAGCTATTTTTAGCTGCTGGTACCTAAATTCTCTTTCAAAAGGAAGATATGATTCAACCAATGCTTTTTTTGCATTTATCTCGTCTGTCAGGTCGGCATTCCTGCTGTCCAAAAAGAACCTTGAAAGAAACCCAATAATAACAATCAACTCAACGCAGATAACCATTAGTCTAAAGGTTCCAAGTAGCCAAGCTACTATCTTTGACGCAATGGTCTGGTCAGACTCATCGTTGGGTAATAGGTTAATTGAAGCTGGACGCTTTTCTTTTCTTTTGAGCATTAACTAATGCTAGCATGTTTTGAGTACAGCAAAAAAGATGTGAAGAGGGGTTTTGTTACTTAATCAACTTTGAAAAAACAGCCTTGATTCTGGCTGCTTTGTTTTTGTGAATGATGTTTACCTTGGCGGCCTTGTCAGCAAGAGATGATACTGTTGAAATAGCCTTGGCTGTTGGTTTTTTAACAGCAAGCCTTTGGGCAATTTCTAGGTTTTTTCTCACCTTGTCATTGAAAGCCCTTTTAACTTTTGAGCTTCTAAGTGCTCTTTTTGCGGTTTTTGTAACTGGCATAGTGCCAAGTATACATATTTTAGCCTACAATATCAAACTAGGTGATTTATCATGGTTAAGCACTTTTTTAATAAAGGTAAAAACTTACTATTTTCCCAGCAAGACAATGTTTTGTCTGCTGCTTTTGTGATTGCCTCAATGGTGTTTGCTTCGCAAATCCTTGGATTTGTAAGTAAAAGAATAATGCTTGAATTTTTCAAGCCTGCTGAGTATTCAATGTTTCTTGCAGCCTTCAGGCTTCCCGATTTCATATTTGAGATCCTGGCTCTAGGTGTTTTTTCAAGCGCATTTATTCCAATTGTCTCAAAGTCACTAAACACAGACCCAAAAAGAGCATGGAGGGTGTCTGCAACAATTGTTAATGTTGGACTAATCCTCTTTATTCCAATCGCCATCCTATTTGTTTTGTTGGCCAACCCCATTTACCACCTGATTGCTCCGGGCTTTACCGATGCACAAACTGACACAATTGCCAATCTGGCTAGAATCCTCTTTCTGGCCCAGGGGGTGTTTATTGTTAGTTATGTCATAACTGGAGTTCTTGAGGCTTCAAAGATGTTTCTGGTGGCAGCGGTTGCCCCTATTTTTTACAACTTGGGGATAATTGTGGGAACAATAGTCCTCTCGCCAGTTTTTGGGATTTACGCCCCTGTTTTTGGGGTCGTTCTTGGGGCAATCCTCCACTTAGGAGTGCAATACCCATTTGCTTACAAATTAGGCTTTAGGCCAACTAAAAAAGTGGTAATAGACGATGATATTAAAAAGGTTGGCAAACTCGCAGCACCAAGAGTCTTTGAACTATCTGTGTTGCAAGTATTAAAAACCGCAGAACTGTTTTTTGCATCAATAGTTTCAGCTTCTGCTTACACATACCTAGCCCTCGCCTCAGCCCTCTCTGCATTCCCAGTCACGCTTCTTGGCCTCTCTCTTTCAAAGGCAGCCCTGCCTACTCTTAGCAGGCAAGCTGACAAACCAACAGAATTCTTAAAAACACTAATGACCACTCTTAACCAAATGATGTTTTTGATCATTCCTGTTGCGATGTTGATAATTGTCTTGAGAATTCCACTGGTCAGACTTTTGTTTGGAACTGATAACTACGACTGGTCTTCAACTGTCCAGACAGGATTAGTTCTTTCTGCGTTTGCTGTTGGTATTCCTGCTCAAGCTGCAATCACTCTTTTGTCTCGAGCCTTTTATGCCCAAGGTGACACTAAGACTCCGGTGGTTCTTGCAGTCTCTGATGCTTTAGCAACCATTTTGTTGCAGTCAATCTTTATCTTGGTGTTAAAACTCCCCATCTGGGCCCTGGCTTGGGCATCAACAGCCTCAGGTCTTGTTCAAGTCCTCTCTCTATACATTGTCCTAACAATAAAGATTCATAAGTTCAAACTATTCTCTCTTGTATCAGTTGCAAAAAGTATTTTTGCCTCAGTGGTGTCAGGTTTTGTGGTGTTTACCGTGCTTAAGACTTTTGACAGGTCTGTCTGGTTAAAGCAAATTTCCTTCTTACCTTCAATTGACATATTACGAAATCTAAATTTTGAAACGTTTGTTTTGGATACGAGGTACACGGGACAGTTGATAATCCTTACCGCAGTGTCTGCAATGGTTGGTGTAACTTTGTACTTATTGATCCTTTTTGTACTTCGATCTGAAGAGCTGTTTGCTTTTGTAAGAATAATTCGTAGAAGAGCATTTGCTAAGTTTGGAATTGCCACTGAGACTGTCACAAACCCGACTGAAGGTTAGTTTGCACAAAAAGCGCCCTGACAAGCAGGACGCCTTTTGAATTAAGGTGACACTATTACATGCCTTCCCCTAATGTGATACTTCCAACATTGTTTGAGATGACAACGTCAGTTGTTGCGGTCCCTGTGGACACCTCAACATTTGAGCCTTCTCCTGTGTTGGAGTTTGCACTGTTTCCTCCAGTCTCAGTGGCCACTGCAACTTCGTTTGCCACGCTGGCATTGTTTGTTGCCATTACAGCATTGGTGCATTTAACAGAAGATTTAATTCTGTTTCTTGAGTGTGCTCCGTTGTCTGTAATTGCCATAGATGCTGGATTCATACAGCTACAATTGCAACTGCCATTCAACTCAGCAGAAATAAGACCGACGTTATTGGTTACCCTCACGTCAGTATTGGCATTTCCACTGTCAACAGTTACGTTTCCGCCTGTGTTTTTATTGGCTTTGTTACCACCTGTTGAAGTTGCAGCTACTACACCGTTGTAGATGTTGCTGCTGTTTGTTAGGACAGTTGTATTGCTTACTTTAGTTTTGGAATAAATTTTGTTAACTGAATTGGCTCCATTGCTCCCAATATTAATGGATGCAGAAGCACTAGAAACAGTTAATACAAAAGAAACTAAAACTAATGCTGATGTACTAATTACTTTTTTCAAATTACTCACCCCCTTTATTTGCTCCACTAAATAAAAGAGTGTGTTTACTCAACTGAAGTGGGCATTAAGTTATTCTCTATTTTTTCCACTGGGTATTTCAATGAGGAAAAGTGGTGGCCTTTTCCTCATTGAAGTCAGTTAGTCTGGAAGAGCATCGGTAATATCAATCTCTTTTCCGTTGAATCCGGTTCCAGTCAGCTTGTGCCATTCACCATTGAACCAAATCGAGTGCCATCCGGTAAGCTCTCCCGCAGTTGAAGTGAGGCTTACAGATTGGCAGCCATGTTGAATCAAGACGCAGCAGGTATTGATGAATCTTGCATCCACAATCATGGAGTCTCCGACTTCTTCGGGCACTACAAGCCTCATCTCTATAGTGTCTTCAATCTTCATCAAACATGGAATTCCTGGGGTTGGACTGTTTCCATGCTCGCCTGACTCTACCGAGGAAATGTTGTAAACAATTGCACCATATCTGCTTAGGAGATCTTTAAACCCTAAACCCAGGGTATTTATGATGTCCCTTGCGTAATATCCAACTGCTCCACCTGGAACTACTACTGGATAGAGTAAAATGCTGACCCCACCTTTCACTTGAATTCTCCTTTTGTGCTATATGCTCAGCCTGGATTTTATAGTTTAACAAGGCTATTGACAAGCTGTTAGCACTCTTATTATGATAGTGCCAATGGAAACTCTTTCTTCACGCCAAACCCAACTTCTGAAAGTCATTATTGATGAGTATCTTACAACTGCTGAGCCTGTTGGCTCTTTGGTTTTGGAGAAAAAGTATCCACTTGGTGTGTCCCCTGCAACCATTAGAAATGAAATGGTTGTGCTAACTCAAAAAGGATTTTTAAAGCAACCACATACATCTTCTGGTCGTGTACCTACCCCTTCTGCTATGAAGTTTTACATAAGCCAGCTGATGGATGAGAAAAAACTTTCTCTCGCCCAAGAGGTTCAGGCTCAAGAAACTTTCAGAAGCAAGGAAGAGAATGTGGATAGATTGATGAGGGAGGCTGTTCATAGCCTTTCTGAGCACACAAACTCTCTTGCTGTGGCCACCGAAGATAGTGGTGCTATTTGGAGCCATGGTTATGCGCACGTTTTTGCTAGTCCTGAATTTTCCGACCACCTTGTATGTCAAAGGGTATTTCAAATGGTTGAAGAGGCAAGGCTTCTCCATGACTTGATGTTTAAAAGATTAACTGGAGCAACCCCGATTGAAGTATTGTTTGGCGAAGAGCTTGGTTGGGAGTATTTTGAGCCAGTAGGTATAGTTGCAAGCAGGTTTA
>DBDT01000004.1 GCA_002293705.1 Candidatus Woesebacteria bacterium UBA925 | reverse complement strand
AGATGTGTATAAGAGACAGGGGGCAAACCGTGAAGAAAATCCTTAACTGTTTCCGAAGCTGGATCTGTGGCAGTTGTGGCGCTACCAATGTGGATAGCGCATCAAAGTGCCACGTCTGCGGGAAATAGCCGTTTTCGACTAAAAGGTGTCAGTACGATTTTGAGCTAAACTCAATTTTGTACTGACACCAATTATATGTTTAACAACATGGATCAAAGCCAACTCCTAAATCTTTCAAAAAAACTCTTAAGCCTCACTATTACCCTGGAAGGAAAGGTGCATCTCTGGTTAACATACAAGGGCTTAAAACCCGTATCGACAGTTCAATTTAAAACTAGCGAAAACTCTATAGACCAGAATAACTTTACTGAATGGCTAGAAGATGCAGGGCTTACTTACTCACCAGATTTAAAAAGCAGTGAATTTGTTTTTGTTTCAAAAGAAATTGAACTAGCCAAAAGAGCGGCCAAGCTTATGTGGTCTGAAAACGAAGAGGACCTTATTGAGAAGGGTCGCATTTTCGGTTACCCCATGGCAGCTGTTAAAGGGTATGCTTCCAAAGAAAAAATGTCTGTTATCACTCCTAAAACTTTCCCTATGTACTGGGCAGCCTACGTCAGATATTTAGTAAGAGAGGAAAATATCGACGAAGACTGTGAAACTGGAAAGTTGTGGGCAGATGTTGTTAGAAGTGATAATTCAGAGTTGGCCTCGTTATTCGAAGAAGAGATGGCGAGAGCTGAAGTAAGATAACAATTTTCAACTTATCCCACTTACTCCGAGTATCCCCCACCTTTTGAAATTGCCCACTCAACAACAGAATCTTCAATTTTGTTAAAACCAGGCTCAGCAGAAGTGTTCGATTGGAGCGGTTAATTGTTTTTTTCTTCTACATATCTTGGGGTTAAAAACCCAATGGTTGCTATAATCCCATATGGATTTAAAGTTTTCTGTAAATGAAAACCTTCTTGTCTATTCAGCAATACTAGGGCCTAAAAGTAAAAATTTTAAGGCAAAGACTGTCAAAGACATGTTGTACGAAAGGCACCCAATCCCATTCAAACTACTAAGAGCTGACTTGAGAGTTTTATTTGCAGGAGAAAACCTGGAGAGCACTTTTAAAGAACTTGGTGAACAATTTGTTCGCCTATCAAATGATTTTAAGATGACAACTGAGCATAAAGGTCTATTGGAAAGAACAATTAACTACAAGATTGAGCTTGAAAACAAATGGATAGAAAAGAAAGAGCAAGCAATAAAGCATTTGGAAGATATTTTGAAAATTAAGTTACCAGACAAAACAGCCACTGTTTTTGTGGTTCCACCAGAAATCGGAGGGGGTATGTATTTGGGGGACATGAAAATATTCTGGGGGCATAGTGAGGATTGGGAAAACTACAGTTTGGTGTATTTGGCCCATGAGTATTTGCACTCATTTCTACATGGTGGAAAGCATGAACATGCAATCATTGAACTCGCCACAGACAACGAACTACGAATAAGACTGAATAATGGTGGGCAATACTTTACTGAAAATGGCTATCCTGTTGGACATGAAAGACTAAGAAGCTTAGAAGAAAAACTACTGCCCCAATGGAAAAATTATCTGATTGATAAAAATCAAACAATTTATGATTTTATTAAGTTGGCGGGAAATCTCTCAAGTCGGGAATGACACAATGTGCAGGCGCGGCAGGTTTCGAACCTGCGACCTTCGGTTTTGGAGACCGATGCTCTACCAGCTAAGCTACGCGCCTAAATTACGACTCATTCATTTTCAATCTCCAGAAGTTGAATTGATTAGCTGTTTTGCGGCGATGACAGTTGACACATCTTACCACACACTTCTCAACTTCTTTTTTAATGGATTGCAGCGAACTACTGTTTCGATACATTTGGGTAATACTAAGTTTTTTGTTAGACAAATGATCAAACTCTAGGACAATAACATCTTTTTCACCACAATCAACACATTGAGAATTCTCCAGTACTTGAAATATGTACCCCCTTAAAACAGCTTTCTGTTTTTGATTCCAACTCTTTGCTTTCTCGATGTATTTTTCCTTGTTATCCAAATAATGCTTCTTCCTGTATTTTGAATGGCAAGTTTTGCATACTTTATTCAAAATACTTCGCTTTTTGTCTCTGAAACTATAATTCTCAAAGCTTAAATTTCTATTACAGGAACTGCAAACCACATTAAGTATTATACAACTATCAGAAAACTTGAGCACCAACCTATTAACTGGCCACTGGTACAAAACAAATAAGCAAGGTAGCCGGAAGGCATAAAAAAACACAACACAACTATCACAGTAGGGTTCTTCTTTTAAGATAGCTCCAATTTAACCCCAAATATCGTATAATTGATTCTCGCCCGAATAGCTCAGCGGTAGAGCACCTTCTTGGTAAGAAGGGGGTCAAGAGTTCAATTCTCTTTTCGGGCTCAGAGTTTGGATGAGTCAAAGTATTCTGGTTTCGAACATTAATAATTACCAACCACACAAAGGAGGTTGTCTGTGCACAAGTTCATACGCATTACAGCAATTCTGCTGGTCGTTGTGTCAGCTATTTTGATCCTGCTGTTTACCCAGTTGGGAAATAGCGAAACAATTGTTTTTTACTCCAATGGGGTAAGAATGTATGCGGTTGGAATTCAAAGCAGGACTACACATGTCGTTCCCGGACCACTGTATGGTCTTAGTGAGCCCTTCTGCAACGGAGACTACCCAACGGTGTTTAAGTATGCAGATTACGACACCGGGTTGGTCAGACTAGTATCAGTAAATGGCGAATTAGAAGGTCTTGTTGGAGATGGAAGCCTTCTTGGTCAATCAGTTGGTCGCATAATTGAAATCTATGGCGACAAATACGAGCACTTTCGTCTTCTGGGTCAAGCGAATCTTGAAAGTTCTGTGATTTTAGATACTAACCTGCAGCGCAGACAGGACTATGTCGTAGAAGTGATTAGTATTGAGGGGGCGGATCAAAATCATCAAGTAATTGAGTCCATCCATGGATATTATGACGGAAAACTATCTCCTGACTTAAGCCACTTGGCACTGCATGGTAGTACTGGTGGTCAACGAATTGACATCGTAAACCTAAGCACATCTGGGGAACCCGTCACAATCTTTGAAACTCAAATGTATATCCGGGATTTCCAGTGGATCAGCCAAACCCAGATTGCAATTGTGGCAAACGACAAAATTTATTTTAGTGATCACAGCTTATACATCGTGGATGTGGAAAGTGAAACAATCACAGGATCCTATGAGTTCAGCTATTTTGCCGGCTCATTAATAGCCATCCATATTGCAGTATCAAATAGCGGTGAACATCTGTCGGTCATAGTTGTTTCTGAGTATTCAGGCAGAGCCTACAACTTTGAGGTGAGAGCCGGACAACTGATTCCTGTTGGCAATATCGAGTTGATATCAAACAGATATGTGTTCTCAAGTTGCACTGTTGAGGGCGACTCTTAACAGACTCCAACCACTGGGAAAACTACCCAGTGGTTGGCCCCCACTTCACAGTCTTCCAATTATGGCCAATCTTTGATACACTTTGTGCCACATATGGCAAAAGGCGCAAGAGAAATAGTTGGAATGGTCTGCACCAAGTGCAAATCACAAAACTACATCACCACTAGAAATAAAATAAACATGGAGAATGTTAAGCTTGTTCTTAATAGATATTGCAAGGTTTGTAGAGAAAAAACTGAGCACAAAGAGACAGCTAAACTAAAGTAAGCTTCATTATTTTTTGAGCTCAGAAGATTTCTGGCGCTCAAATGTTATAGGATTGACTTTTTCCTCATTTTGAGCTATTATATGTAATCAAATCAATTGTTTTGTGGAGGTTGGATGACATGTGTCACAGAAGACACAATTCTCCCAACCCGCACAAGAAAATTTTACATAGTGCGTGGTTATGAGGAGGTTATTGTGATTACCGAAACCGTCACTCTTCCAAACGGCGACGAAATTGTCGTCGACACCAGTGATAACTGGGAAGACTGACACCCCTCAGAAACGGGCAGATTCGTCTGCCCGTTTTTCATGCATTTCACTTCTTATGGGGTATTGTGTTATAATCACCTACCTATTTTCAGTACCTATACAAGGAGGCAATGTGGCATTTAATCCGCAAATATTCGACGAGCCGGGTGAGTTTCATGCGATGATCGAAGGCCCCAATGGGACAATGGTGCGAAAGTATGATCATATGTCGCACTACCTTGGCTACCTCGTCTGTAGGTGTCCAAAGTGTGGTGCATTTGTCCTTACGAATACCACTGATTGCAGTGGTGGTGTAGGTCTTTGCTCTACACACTCTGGGGCTGATAGCCAAATTGTGATCGCACTTTCACCCAGGGGGTAACTTAGTAGCCCGGCATAGCCGGGCTTTTCTTATACCCAAAAAATGTTAAGATTCGATCAGGGAGAAGAGATGTGGAGGTTGCCATGAGTGCAAATGGTCGTGTGATTTTCTCTACTGCAGGCGTGCAAGTTGAGCTTGCATCTAATGGTCAAGTTCAGGTTACAGTTCAGGGTATTTGTGCTCAATTTCCAGTTTCTGGAATTAGCAGCATCACTCTTAAAATGGAGAGTGATGCTGGATATTGCACAAATGATTACGGCGCCAAGATGACTGCAAGTCTTGACGGTGGCCAAGTGCACATCAGACTGATTTTGAATATAGATGGGTCGCGTGTGCACAAGCTGGTATCAATCTCTCCGAATGAGTGGGGTAAGTTGCATGAAAGTATCGGAGATCTTAAGGGAGATGCAGTGCCAGAGACTGCTTAATCTCACCTGATCCCTCGCGCATGTGGCGAGGGATTTACTTCCAAACACAGTGATGATTACAATCGCCCCCCCCAAATATCCACTTTACAAAACTATCGGTTGCACAAAACCCCTCATAGTTATATAATCCCCCAACTTGCCCAATTTCAAAATTGGCATGCAAAAAATAATCTCAATCATCCTCACATTAATTCTTGGCTTTGTTGCAATTTTTACTGCAAACAGTGCTACAGCAGCCCCTCCAACCCACTTTCAAACCCAAACTGTCATAAGTAGTGGACTAACTGGACCCACTGGCTTTGGAATTGCCCCAGATGGAAGAATTTTTATTCTTGAAAGACAAGGGGTTGTAAAGATATTCAAAAATGGCTCACTTCTTCCTACCCCATTTGTGACCCTACCTTCTCAATCAACCGGAGACCGAGGATTAATTGGAGTCGCCTTTGATCCCAATTTTTTAAGCAACAAATATGTCTATTTCTACTACACTGCCGCTGACAAGCTTAACTACTTGGTTCGCTTTACAGCAGAATCTGATATAGCCACAGGCTCCCCTCTCATCCTTTTTCAGACAACTACACCAAGTGAACAACTACACGTTGGTGGAACCATTGCTTTTGGACTTGATGGCAAGATTTACTTTGCAGTTGGAGATAATGGTTATCCACCAAATGCACAAGACCTGACCAATCCACATGGAAAGATATTAAGAATTAACCCTGATGGGTCAATTCCTGGCGACAATCCATTTGTAGGTATTGCTGGGGCCAATCCTGCTATTTGGGCATATGGACTTAGAAATCCATGGAGATTTTCAATTGATAGCTCTGGAAGACTTTGGGCAGGAGATGTGGGTAGCTCAACTTGGGAGGAGATTAATCTAATTGAGAAAGGTAAAAATTATGGTTGGCCACTTTGTGAAGGATTGTGTATCACCCCAGCCACCACAAACCCCGCCTATACCTATAACCACGATGGGGTCAGCTCAGCAGTCACAATGGGGCCAACATATGAAAGTTCACTATTCCCACTTTCCTATCAAGGTAAACTGTTTTTTGGAGATTACGCTCGTGGTTTTATAAAAACTGCAACCACCAACTCTTTTGGTCAAATCACTTCAGTACAAGACTTTGACACTTCAGCTGGAAGTGTTGTTGATATGAAGATTGGGACTGATGGCTCAATGTACTATCTAACCTTCTGGCCAGGCAGGCTATACAGAGTGTTGTATTCAGAGGGCAATGAGATACCACAGGCAGTGGCCACCGCATCACAAACATCAGGAGCAACTTCACCATTTACAGTCAACTTTAGCGCTGAGGGTAGCAGTGATCCCAATGGCGATCCACTTAGCTACTTGTGGGATTTTGGGGATGGAAATACATCAACTGTCAAAAATCCTAGCCACACATATTTGGCCAACGGATCATACATCGTTGAGCTTACTGTTTCAGATGGAACAAGTAGCGTGTTGGCAATTCCAATAACAATTCAGGTTGGAATTCCCCCAGTTGTAACAATCGGCTCCCCTGCCCCTGGCACTACTTGGAAAGCAGGAGACACAATCTCCTACACAGTACACGCAGTTGACAGTGTTGGTAATGACATTTCAGACTCACAAATTGTAACTGAGGTCAGGTTTGGCCACGACAGCCACTACCACCCATACTTTGGACCTGTAACAGGTCGCGCTCACAGTGTTCCAACCGCAAAAACTGGTGAGGCTGATCCTGATGTGTGGCTAGAAATTCACGCAACCGCCACTGACCCAGCTGGTCTTGTTGGCAGGGCCACACTCAGCCTTTACCCCAACAAAACTAATATCAGCCTAAATACTAATGTTGAGGGGCTAAATCTACTTCTGGACGGAAGCCCGATTACAACTCCATACAACTTTGAACAAGTTGTTGGGTTTATTAGAGAGGTTGAGGCGCCTCAAACTCAAATACTCGGTGGTAACAAGTATAGATTTACAGGTTGGTCAAACGGTGGAGCTAGAGTGCAAACCTACGAAGCCACAAATAGCCCAATGACCCTTGTTGCCAACTATCAAATTGAAGAGAACTTATTCAAAAATGTAAATGCACAGTACTTCAACAACATGAGCCTTTCAGGCTCCCCTGTTTTAACCCAAACAGTTGAGCTGGTGGACTTTGAATGGGGCGGCGGCTCACCTTCACCTCTTGTGCAAAATGATGGATTTTCAGCCAGATTCAGCAAGTCCATTACCACCCAAGCCGGAGCACACTCAATAACAGTGAGAGCCGATGATGGAGTCCGCGTAATTATTGATGGTGTGACTGTAATTGATCAATGGAAAGATCAGGCTCCAACACAATACGAGCACGTAGTGAATCTAACCGCCGGAGTACACACTTTTGTGATGGAATACTATGAAAATGCAGTAGGAGCCACAGCACAGATGAGTATTAGTGCTGTCTCGCCTAGCCCAACCACAAGCCCAACGCCAACTCCAACAATTGCACCTACACCTACTGTTGCGCCTACCCCAACACCTAGCCCAACCCCTACGGCCACACCGCACATGGGATCTAATTGGTCAGTTGATTATTTTGCAGGCATAACCCTATCAGGAGCACCGATTTTGAGTAAAGATTATGAAAACATCGACTTCAACTGGGGTATGGGTCAGCCTGAGGCAGGAGTTGGTGCCGAGATGTTTTCTTTAAGAGCAACCAAGGGGATCCACTTTAATCCAAATGGGATCTACAGATTCACAGTTAGGGCCGATGATGGAGTCAGAGTTAAAATTGGCGGCAACACTGTATTTGATAGATTCATTGATCAATCTGCAACCACATACAATTTTGACTACAGAGCTTCTAGTGCCGCCCACCAAGAAATAGTTGTTGAGTATTACGAAAAATACGTTGATGCCACTCTTTCTGTCTCATATGTGTTCATCCCAGACCCAACAGTAACACCAAGTCCAACCCCAACACCAACTGTCACACCAGTACCTACTATTGCGCCTACACCTACTGCCACTCCAACCATAGTGCCAAGTCCAACACCAACTGCAACTCCAACAGTTGCACCAACCATGACACCACACCCTACAATGCCCCCAGTGCCCACAACATGGAATGTAGAATATTTCTCTGGAGTGACCCTTTCAGGATCACCAATAAAGGTTGAGCAAAAAGCTAACATTGATTACAACTTGGGACTTGGAGCACCAAGTGCTGGGGTGCCAGCTGACAATTTTTCAATAAGAGCAAGCAGAATGCTTCACCTTCACGAGCCTGGAATCTACAGATTCACAGTTAGGGCTGATGATGGAGTAAGGCTTAAGATTAATGGTGCAACTGTTATTGATAAGTTTATAGACCAGTCTGCTACTACCTACACATACGACTATATTGCCCCTTTCCACACAGATCATGATGTTGTTCTTGAGTATTACGAAAAATATGTTGATGCAGTTCTTGAGCTTAGCTGGACAATGATTGCGCCAATCACGCCACAACCAACCATAAGCCCAACACCAACAGTTACACCAGCACCTACTGTTGCGCCTACACCTACTGCCACTCCAACCATTGCACCAACCATAGTGCCAAGCCCAACACCAACAATTGCTCCTACCCCAACACCAACTGCTAGCAGTGTTTGGAGTGGAAGTTTTTGGAATAACATTAGCCTAGCTGGATCACCAGCTGCAAATGCTAACTACCCAGAACTCAACTTTAACTGGGGTGTAAATAGCCCTATAGCAGGGGTTAGAAACGAAGATTTTTCTGCTAGGTTCACTAGGACAATGACCTTTTCACCTAGACAGTACACAATCAGCGTCACAGCTGACGATGGAGTTCGTGTATTTGTTAATGGAGTATTGGTTATAGATAAATGGATCAATCAATCTGCAACCACTTACACCCACACCATGAATTTATCTGGCAGCACCTCAATTACTGTTGAATATTATGACCATGTAGTTGATGCTGTTTTGAATTTTTCAATCAATTAATAGTTGATTGACACAGTTTTCATAAAACGAGTACTCTAAAGAAGTAGTATTTATGAAAAAATTCATCTCCTACACCAAATCTTCATACAATATTGTTAAAACCAATCCATGGTTGTGTGTTCCTGCCATTCTTTTAGCTGGAGCCGGTAACTACACCAGGGAAACTGCTGAGGCTGAGGCGGCAAACTATACACAACTTGGTGGAGCAGAAAGACTAACTGATGCTATGGGTCAGTTGGCCAACATGATTTCACAAACCAGCCTACTTACATGGGTTGTATTCTTTTTTGCAGCTGTTTTATTTGTTTTCGCGGCAACTGCCCTAGCATACATTGCCTATGCGTGGGTCAGCGGAGCAATAATTTACGGGATTCAAAAAGCAAGATCAGGTGAGAAGGTGCACCTGTCAACGATTTCTGGACACGCCATAGTTCATGGCAGACAATTAGTTGTTTTGCAAATCAAACTCACAGTTAGAGCTTTAGTTGTAATTGCTGGAGCCATCTCTTCTTCAATGATTATCGCAGGTATTCAGGGGCTATTTAGAGCAATTGGAATTGATGGGTTTATCTCATTTGCTTTGGTACTAATTTCAACCCTAATAATCGCAATAGCATCTGCATACTTTTTAATTCTTCTGGCACTCTCTGCCCCAGTTGCAATCAGACTTGTTGTCGTTAAAGGCTTAAGCAGCAAGCTAGCACTCAAAAGGGGTATGTCTATTGCAAAGCACTTCACCCTAAGCTGCCTAGGCCTAGCAGCAGGAAACACCTTTTTAACCATCTTTGCTGCAATCTCTTTTGGGGTTCTATCTCTATTTGTACCTGCAAACTTCATAAGCCTGCTTTTAATAGGTGCGCTCTCCACAGTTTTATTTGCAGCTTTGAGGGTAATTACTGAAGCTAATTGGAACCAACACTTTGAGTATTTAGTTAAAAAAGAAGAGGCACATACTCACGTAAAAATATGAAACCAGCAAATCTTGTAAAAAGAATAAGTGCAGTCTTTGTTGACAGCCTACTGTTGATTGCAATTTCACTTGGAGGCTTAGTGCTGGCAGTTTCACTTTCCCAAAACCCAGTTGAGACGGCCATGCTCTCAATTTCTTTCCTGGTGTTTACAGCTATTTTTTACACTCTTGGTCAGGCATATTTAACTTCAGAACTTGGCGGAAGTATCGGAAAACTTGTTATGGGTATTAAGGTTGTCCGCGGAAACGGCAGACACCTTACCTTCAAAAGAGCAATATTTAGAGTCACCATTGGACAGCAACTGGCAAGCTCCCTTCTAATGCTTGGATACTTTTGGATATTTAGAGATGAAAAGAGAAGGGGCTGGCACGACTTGGCTGCACAAAGCGAAGTGGTTGAAGGTGAAAGTGGCGCCAATCTTCTTGCCACTATAGTAACCTTCGGAGCTCTCTCTTTACTTTCAATAATATTCACATTGGCTCTATTCAAGAGTGCGCAAAACCTAATCATGCAGCTTGAAGATGTTGCGCCAATGATCAGGCAAATGGATGAGGGTGATGGAAATGAATATGAGGTTCCCGACTCCAACTGGGAAGAGCCGGATTTAAGTAACATTACATAAAAAAGCTCGGACTAGCCGAGCTTTTTCGTTGTTTTTTTATCTCTTACTTTTTCTTGTCCATCTTTTCCAAGCCCAATAGTTTAACTCCGTAATACACAACAGCTGCAATTACCAAGAAATCAATCAAGGTTGAAACAAAGCCTCCCCAACCAATTTTTGCAGTTCCAACCATAATGTATGCTTCAGCCAAGTTACCAGCTGCTCCCAAAACCAATCCCAATAGCGGGGTTACAATGTTTTCAACCAAAGAGCTGACAATCTTGCTAACTGCTCCACCTAGGATGATACCCACTGCCAAACCAACCACTCCCTGTTCTCGTACAAAGTTCATAAAATTTTGAAGTTCTTTACTCATATTAAAAATCACCTCTTTCTACGCTCAATTATACCCTTGGTTGCAGTAAATGGATATGGATGCAAAGCAGGGCATTTAACAATATAATTTATTACATGGAACCACACGGGGCAGGATTCGAAAGGTCGCATCAAAATGAGACAGAGAAAAGTCCAATCAAGATAAGTGCTGCAACTGAAATTGGACCAAGGAATTCTAACAATGATGTGGCAGTTGTTGAACCTTACTGCATTGGAGTTATCGATGGCTCGGGGGACGGGGCAGGTGTCGGTGAAGCGGCAAAAAAAATACAGCAGATTATGGTTGATGGGTTAAGAGACAGGGATTTTACATCGAAGAATGAATGCCTCGTAGAAGTTAACAGCCTCTTAATGGACGCGCAGAAAGCATGCAGCGATTCGCAACAGGGCGCCTGTGTTTCATTTGGAGTCCCTTTCAGCGAGGGTGGAAAAAGAAGGTTGTTAATTGTTAATGCTGGCGATGCTAGGGCAACTATTATTAATGGACGGGGAGAGGTGTTTCAGACACTAGACAACAACCAAGGCGTACGCCAGAAAGTCGTAAACGAAAACGGGAAACTAATCCTTTCAGCCACTGAGGCTGATACTGAAGAAGCTTACAAGGCCCAGGCGACCATGGACAGATATTCCCACGGTGAAGGACCCAAAGGGATATTTGGCGGGAAACTCAACCCAGACCCAGAAACTAGTTTGAGATTGCAATATAGAAACAAAGTGATTGGGGAAATAGGTAGCGCAGATGGAGCACCGGCAATTGAGACTTATATTTTTGACATAAGTGAAGGTGACACAGTTGTATTTACAACTGATGGGGCAACTCAAAGAATATCAACTACAACCATGAAGGATGTCATCTCCAGAGGTGGTGCAACCGAGATGCTTAAACACAAAAAAGTTAAGAATATTCCTGCTCATGACAACTGCACTGTGGTTGTTGCCAGTTTTTAACTGGCTCTCCTGTGGTGATCAATCTCCGATGAAAGTGATTGCCTGTGCACCTCTCCTTTTTTGTCAAACTTAGATTTGGAAAGCCCCAAATCAGATATCATGTTTGCAGCATGCTCTGCTCCAAGGTGATGTGGAAGAACTACATAGGTGGCCCCTGACTTGTAAAGAGATTTAGCGTGAGTCACTGTGTGGGCCAAAACCACAATGATTGCATCTGGAAACTTCTTTTTCATAAATCTAGTAAGAGTGCCATTGGCTTCAAAATCAGGTATTGTTGAGACTATTAGTTTGGGGGGGTTAACTGGCAGCTCTTGTAAAAACTCAATATCTGTTGCGTCACCATATATAGCATCAGCTCCTGCATTTTTTATTCTTGCAATGGACTTGGGATTAATATCAACAACTACAAATTTTTTGCCAATATTAGAGAATGAATCCAAAAATCTCTTACCCACCCTATCAAAGCCAAATAGAAGTAGCTCATACCCACCTTCTCCATAGCTACTTTTTTCTGCATGTGGTTTTTTAACAATCTCTAAGTACTTCAAAAGTGGCGAAAGTTTGGCATATATTTGTTCGTTGTAGATAATCATATAGCTTGAGAGTGAGATTGTAATTAGTCCCACAAAAGTAATAATGGAGAGACTTGATGCGTCTAGCTGCCCCACTCTGGCACCAAGTGCAGCCAGGATTAGTGAAAACTCACTAATCTGAGCCACTGTAAGGCCTATTTGGAAGGCCGTTTTGCGTCTGTAGCCAAGCAGGTTCATGATCACAAAAAGAATGATTGGGTTGCCTACAAGAACAAAAAGAGAAAAAACAGCAACAGGCACAATTAGTGAGGCAAAGTTTGTAAACACCATTTGTGAGCCCAGAAGAATGAAAAACAAAACTATGAAGAAGTCACGAAGTGGCTTCATCCTTGATGAAACTTCGTAAGCAAATGGTGAGACTGACAGGGTGATTCCTGCAACAAGCGCGCCAACCTCAGCTGACAATCCCAAAAGCATAAATACACCAGCAAGCCCAATTCCCCAAGTTACGGCAAAAAGAAAAAGAAGCTCACTGCTACCTGCTAAAAATTCGGACAGAAGTGGCAAAATGTATTTTGAAACAACAAACAAAACAACAGCTGCAATAATGGACTTAACAAGTAGTGCTAAAAATGCCCCACCAACTGAATCCGACCCGCTTGCAACAGACAATGTGGTGACTGCAATTAAGGCTATTGTTGCAATTATGTCTTGTACCAAGAGAAATCCAATTGCAATTTTCCCATACAAGGTTTCCAGGTCCCCCTTGTCAGAAAGGAGCTTCATGATAATGATGGTGCTACTAAATGTCAGGGCAACAGCAATATAGATTGAAGCTATCGTATCTATGCCAAGGGCACGTGAGATGAAAAATCCCCCAACTGAAGTGAACAATACCTGTCCTACTCCAGTAACTACCGCAGTCTTACCTATCTCTGAGATAACCTGAGGATTAAGCGAGATTCCCACTACAAACAAGAGAGCAACTATTCCGATTTTACTTAAAACCTCAACAACTTCAGTTGAGTGCAAGACATTAATTCCAATTGGACCAACAATTATTCCAGCCAATATATAAGCCACCACATATGGCTGCTTAAGTAGCTTTGCCAAAATTGCCAAGGATGTGGCAACAGTAAATATCGCCCCAATTTCCAAAAACACTCCCATACTTTATTGTAACCAAAAAAGTTAGACAATTGACAGTGAATATCTCTCAAGATTTTGAATATGGATCAGTGATTTTCAAATACCCATCTATCTCATTTTCGTATTTTTTAATATCACTAAACCCAGGATGTCTTTCAATAATCTGTCTCTCCACCTGAGTTAGACGCAAGATGTCTTCTGCGATTTTGGGGCGATCTTTTGCTATATCAAGTGAGTCAGCTGACTGATCAAAGACAGAAAGCTTGCCACGGATTTCAGCATGAATTGGAACAATTGAGGCGGGGTTACCGACTATTTCTACTACTAAATCATCATCCAAAATTATCCCCAATCTTGGATTCTGACTTTGGTCATACAAAACAGACCCGTCTGGATTGGGATTATTTGAAAGCCATCTTGCCCTCGAAAGTCTACCTGGATCACTTAAGCCGTTAATGCAAAGAAGAGCCAAGGTGTGACCAGGATTAAGGGTGGCAACTGGGTCCACTAACTCACTTTCATGGACAATACTGCCAGAAAGATCAACACCTGCCAGTGCATTCCTAAACTGTTGGATCTTTTCAGGGCCTTGATGGCTTTTTGCAATCTCTAAAAGTGACTGAACTCCTCCTTCTGTTTCTGGACCCATATAGACACTATCTATTCCAAAGCCTTTAATTTCAATAGTCTGTATGTATAGTTAATAAGTGGAGATCAAAAAAATATCAAAACCCGCATTAATTGTTTTTCTACTTTGGGCATTTGCCCCACTTGCCTGGTTTCTGCTCTGGACAGACAAAAAATACCATAGTTGGTTTCCAAAGCTTATGTGGATAAATGGAATAATATTTGCAGTTATATTTTCGGTTCAAAGCTTTGGGGCGATGCCCAAGCTTACCAACTGGTTTGCCACCCTGGGGGTATTTTGGACGGAAACTTTTTCAACCTACTTAAACCTAGCTATTTTAATATTTGTGATTTTCCAAATACCCCTTGGAATATATTTGGAAGGATTTATAAGAAGACACAAAAAATTAACTGACGAAGTTGCACTATTTTCTGTCTGCATTTTTGCAGTAGATGGACTCTTGGCCTTAGCAACAGGGCTATTGTCGCTAGCCCTCTCTCCAACAGCCAAACTGATTTAACATTGCCTGGAACCAGATATTCACCTATTAAGTTCACAATCTCAATACAACATGTTACTCAGATATTTTTAAAAGCAAAGATGATTGTCTGCTGACAGTTGGGCCCATATCCCACAAAATGATATTCTAGATTATCCTGCATGTGGAACGGCGAGTCCTAAAAACACCGCGGGTGATTCCTGAAAAAATTAGGGGGCAGTATTTTCAATTATCTTAATATTTAAACGTATGGAGCATACAGACACCGAAAACAAATTAAGCAAGAAAGAGGAGATGGCTCGTATTGTTGAATCGAACAATCGTCACAAAGAACTAATGCACAATCTGCAAGAAGAGCTGGCCATTGAGCCTGCAGCCGATGTAAGTATCAGGCAAGCAATGTCTGCGATTGTAACAAAACAAGCAATCAATCTACACGCACTAAGGGATTCAGGGAAAAGACACGTCCTTGAAATTGCCTCTTCGGCACAACTTGAAAGAGGGATGAGCCTAGAAGATCTTCCAAAAGCCCCCAAGAAGTGGAAGGAGAAGTTTGGCGATAGTGATCCGAGAGCGGGCGGTTGGCCTACATATAAACAGATTTTACTTTCTGGAAGCATTGAGCCCACCCATTTGCGAAAAAGAGGAATGAGCGAAGAAGCATATGAAAAACTCAGAGAAGAGCACAAACGAAAGACTAGGTTCTCTCATTTAATTCCTTTGCAAAACCAATCGGCGCTAGATGGATTATCCAGTGAAGAGCTTGGAGATGTAGTTTTTGAAGTCTTTAAATCCCCAGAGAATCCCAATGAAGAAAACCGTTACGGAATCCCCTGGACGGACGATGAAGGGAAAAAAGTAGTATCAAGAGATTTTGGTTTTGAGGTAACCAGCAGAAACAATGGAGTCGCAAGTGTGGAGATAAGTGAATCTGAACTGCAAGATGTTTATTCAGATGAAGACATTAGAAACTTCAGTAAAGACAAGGTCGTTGTAATAAAGAAAGGCAGCTTTGAATCATCTCAAGCGGAATTAGATTTGATAGGAAAAATTCTTGACAATAACAAAATCGTAGTATTATTTGTCCCCAAAGGAAGGGGCTCCACCCAAGGGTCGCATATACAGATAATTGCAAACCATGAATACACTAACGGGAAGGAAATGCAAGTTGCAGCTACAGCTATTGCCGACAAATTGGGCGGTGCTGAAAACATGTTTTTAGATCAGCAAAAAAAGCAGGAGCTTGAAGAAAGCGGAGTTTACGAGTTTGAGAACCAAAACAGCAGATCCCCAACACCCGAAGAAAGATTAAGAATTCGTGCTCAAAAAATTCAACAGTTCAAAGACCGCAGGGCGACAATGATTAATGTCTCAAACAACAGGCTAAACCTTGGTTCAAAAGACAACGGCGCATGCGCCCTTAGACAACCCAGCGAAGAAACAATTCAAGAAATGAACCTCGAGTTTCAAGAGCTTAATCGCGAAATACGATCTCTACTCGGAGAAAAAGCCTATATGACAATGGCAACTTTTATCCAACTAACCTTAAATGAAGTGCAGACAGAAGTACCAAATGGCAAGACCATTGAAACAAAGGAGTCTGTAGGAAGTGTACTTAAATTTGACCAAAGAAGAAGATTTCAGCTTGACCACTGCACAGCTTGGGGAATAAACAAACTTAGACGTGCCATCAGACAAGGACAAAGACAGGAAGTAGAACAACTATTAAATATTTACAGAGAAGACCAAAGCACAATGAAAGTAGTCAGGAATGCAGCCATTGATTTGGAGCACACCACTGCTGAAGAAAAGTATCGAATGGCCATGCTGACTTTTTATACTGGAGCTACGGCTGGCTCGTCTTTCAAATCGATGACTAGTGTATTCAAACATGGCGAACAAATGGCTTATGACCCAACACTTCCAAAATCAAAATCCAATTTGCATCCGATTAAAGCCGAGGGTGTCGGAACGCCAGCATTACCGACTTTTATGGAAAATGCATCCACCTCAAACATTGAGGTGGGAAAGGTGGAAGTCTATGGCCTGGGACAAGTTGAGCTATTGGAAGATTGGATAATAAATGTCAAGTCAGACTGGGAAGGTAAAAAGGTGAACGACACTCCTCGATATTAATAATCTCAACTGTTAAAATAGGCAATGGCAATACCTGAAACCCATACTGACGTCATCACAAGAGCGAATATTGACACCAAAATAGGAATCCCAGCAAAAGAAGAGTCGCAAAGCTTTTTATTAGAAACCAAAGATCTCAAAGGCAATACCCACAAGATCATGGCTGTTTACGCCTTCATTATTGAACCACCCACAGAACCAAGAACAAGAGAATTGTTAGGCATCTCGCCTGAGCTTGGACAGTTAGTTTTACACATCCAAGAAGAAGCTGAGGAAGAAGTGTGGTCCACCAAAGAAATAATCCCCCTCGGTTCAGACAAAGCAGAACTTATCGAAAGTTACTCCCAGGAGGGGCATATATTTTGGAGTGACACACCAGAGAACTTCGCCGACCACATTGAGTTTGCCTACGAAGTGCTTTTAGCCTCAGCCAACCACTCAAACTTAGCCAACTTCAACTAAATCGACCCTTGATGTATAATTAGAAAACCTGAAAGGAGGGATTATTTTGGTACACGTAACAAAACAAAAAGGAGAAAGCGACGAAAAATTAATTAACAGATTTAGAAAAAAAGTTTTAATTAGTGGATTGGTTCCTGAGTTTAAAGAAAAAGATAGGTACGAGAAGAAGTCTGAAAAAAGGAAGAAAAAGAAATATCTTCAAGAATTTCGTAAGTATCTTGAGAAGAAAAGGGGCAATTAAACTATTTTTCTGACAAACAGTTTTCTATGCTGATTTGTTGTGCCTAATTTTTTGATAGCATCCAGGTGGTCTTTGGTGCCGTATCCTTTGTTTTTGTGCCAGAGATAGCCTGGGTGCTGCCCTGAAAGATCATCCATGAGCTTGTCTCGGTACACCTTGGCTACTATTGATGCTGCTGCTATAACACCTTCTTTTGAATCCCCTTTAACTATCGCTTTTTGAGGAGCTTTGGAGAGCTTTTTAATACTATCTATCTCAAAGGCATCCAAAAGGATTAAATCGGGATCAAAAACCCCACACTCAATGAATGCTCTCTCAGAAGCCATGGCTGTGGCGGCAACTATTCCAAATTCGTCAATTTCTTCTACTGTGGATAGTCCAATTCCTACAGATTTTGTATTTGAACGTATCCAAATATCTGATAATTCTCTTTTTTTAATACTTAACTTTTTGGAGTCATTAATCACCACAGGCAGGCTACAGTCTAATATCTGCCAATTTACAGGGCTTGCCACACAACAAACCACCACCGGTCCTGCCAAGCTTCCTCTACCAACTTCATCTATTCCACAGTACATAACACATAATAACCTTAAATATCATTTAGTTGTTGGTCAACACAACAACTAGACCTTATACACACCTGTAAACCCAATTCTTCAGCACAAGAAGAAATAATCTGATAAAATATAGGTTAATTTGGTGCAACAATGGAGGTTGTGATGGACTGCGCAGCAATTATTGAAGATCTTAGAGAACAGCCGAACCTTCAGCTCTTATTGTCTAGGATTCAAGATATTATTGATGATATTGACCCAGACGAAACTTGCCCAATTTGTCACAATAATTTAGTCGAATTTACCGAAACCGTAGCTTTAATTTACGATTTGTTGATGCGCCAAATGGTGGATCAATTGTTTTCAGCTATTGGAGTGATTGCCCTAGATGACCAGGCATATCAAACATTGAGGGAAGCAATAGTGGAAGACCCCAATATGTTCAGATTTAAAGTAAGAGATCACACAGATGAAGGGGTGAGCCTGGGAGTGGTTGTGACAGATGATTTAGGACCAGCTATGGTAAGTGTTAACTAACAAAACCCCCACCGTTCACTGGTGGGGGTTTTTCTGCTACAATACTACCCATGAACCCAGTTGAATATGTAAAACAGGTGAGAAGTGAGCTTGGGAAGGTTTCTTGGCCTACAAGATCAGAAGTTGTAAAACTGACAGCAACTGTTATAATACTATCGGCAGTGATCGGAATATATTTGGGGGTTTTAGAT
>DBDT01000005.1 GCA_002293705.1 Candidatus Woesebacteria bacterium UBA925 | reverse complement strand
AGATGTGTATAAGAGACAGCTGCTGACTCGTCGGTAAAGTAAAGAATTGAATATGGAAAGGCTTTAGTTACAGGAGCCCAAAGAGTTGTGGGTATGCTGTCTCCCCCCAGTGAGAGTAGGGTGAGTGCAATGTGCCCTCCATTGCTGTGTGCCCAGAAAAAGATGTTCTTGCCATCCCATTTACCATTTGTGGCCGTGTCAAAAGTTGGCGTAGCAATTGAGCTTAATAGAGAAGCTGCTGTGGTATAGGTTTGAAACCTGGATTCAAAAATGTTTCCGGCTTCAGTGGTGCTTCCTGCATAACCTAGAAAATCAGGAGCAATTGTAATGAATCCATTGTTGGCAAAGTAGTTGGCTGCATTTTTGGTGCCCACTCCACTCTGATAGATAGTAGGATCAACATAGCCTCTAAACATTACAACTAAAGGAAACTTGCCATCTGTATTGGGTATGTTTAATACACCTGTAGTTGTAGACATATCTTCTTTGGCAGGGTTTGCCTTAAAGTTCATGCTAAAAAGGAAGCTGTCAAACTTTTCAAAGTTACTTAAAACATCACCCCTTTTGATTTCAGATGCCGGGAGTGGGTTTTTGGCCAAATTATCAAGTGAGTAAACAGCAAGAGGTGTTGGAGTGGGTGTCGGAATAATGGTGAAGGTCTCGGTTGGCCCTTTTTCTATTAATCTTGATGTGAAAAAACCAGCAATAAAGACAAAAAAGAATAGGGCTGAAATTATTGCTTTAGTCTTCACTACTTATTTTAACCCTAAAGTCAAAAAAGTCTGTCGATAATTGTAAAAATAGTAAATCCTCCGTAAAAAAGACCGGAGAGAAGAAGGATAGCTTTTCTTGCGATAGTTGGGGCAACCGATTTGGGTAAAGTCTTTGTGTTTAGGTGGTACACCAAGAAACAAGCTACACACATTGCTGCTGCATTTAACACTGCACTTACAACAACTAGTCCGAGAGGCTCTGTGAATCCTGAAAGAAGTACTGTTATACCAAGTATGATCTGAATCCACAAAAATATGAAAAAGTAATATCTCATTTTGTTGGGACTTGCCTTTGATGAAAGTAGTATTGCTAAGTTTTCAGACATTATCCTGCTTGTTGTCCCAAAAACTGAGAATTGTGTAAAGAAAAGCATTACTGCTGCCACTGACAAAAACAAAGTACCAATAATTGGTGCAATATTTGCAGCGAGGTAGGTGCCTTGGTTGATTACAAAGTTAATTCCAGTGGGATTACCTTCTTTCCCAAACACGGTGGCGTAAGACAGAGTTGAAAGCATCAACATTGTGACTAATCCCGTTGCCCAAAAAACAATGAAGTGTTCAGTGTTTACCTTCCTCCACCAATTCCTAAACAGTTCTCTGTTTTTAGTGTTGTCATTAAATTTCTTGCCAACAAGGGATAGGGATGTCTTTTTGCCAGTAACAATACTTGTAAGCTTACTGCTAAAACTTGCCATGCCATATCCCTTCTCTTTCACATACAGAGATTGGCCCATGTTGAGGTTTCCCCCTGCACCAGAGTATGCAAAGGCTGCCAAAAATGTGGCAATTGGAATACTTACAGGCAAAAAGTTAAACCCTTCACCCACTCCAAATAACCCTGCGGCTAAAGCTGACCAATCTGATGGAGTTGCAACAAACAAAGTAAGAAGAAAAACAAATGGTACACCTAAAAATATAACTGCCTTTTGAAGACTCTCTTGGGTTTTGTAAACAACTGGTCCAAGGGTGTACAAAGCTCCAATACCTAATAGTAGTATTGATCCCAATAGTCCTATGTTTTTAATTCCCAGAAGATGCCCAAGTATTACAGCGGAGCTTGTAACCACACCTGGCCACATCCAAGGAATAAGGGTTGAGATCAAAAACCAAATCGGAGAGACAAACGAGAGCTTTCTAGCTAGCCCCACAAATACGCTCTCCCCATATGCCAAGGTGTAGCGGGAAATCTCCATGTTTAAAAAGAATTGAAGGGTTATCCCAATTACTGCCCCCCAGATAATTCCAAGTCCAAAGTTTGCAGATAAATATGGCCACAAAATAAGCTCACCACTACCCAACCCCAGACCCAACAGGATAAAACTTGGACCAAGAAGTTTTTTAAGTGGAGGAGCTTGCGTTAAGTTACCAGTAGCAGGTTTTGGCAGATTCATTTCATTTATTAAGACATTTGTGTAAAATAGCTGCAAGAGCCAAACATGTTGGCCATATTTAACTTTAGGAGGCTATCTTGAGTACCACAGAGAAAACCAATTTGATTCCTAAGAAGAGTGAGTTCAAAAGACGTCTTAACGGAAAAAACCGTACAGAAGATGTCGTGGTATGGCTTACGCAGTTTGGTGCGTATTCTAACCATTTCTACCTTTTGGTTAATCCAAATTCCCGTAACACTTCGAGTGATTTGATTATTGGCCCCGAATGGGCAGTAGCGGAGTCTGGAGGGTTGGTTGTGAGTGTGGTTCATGCAATCAATTTGGTAGAAGAACAGGGCATCTCTGAGGTCTGGGCAATTCCTTGATTGTGATTGCGATTTGAGACAAAAAGCTAGGGGGACTTACCCCTAGCTTGATCTAGCTACAAAGATATCTTATAATTCTGTTCGCTGGAATATCTGTTTGAAAGGAGTCTCCTTATGTCTAGTCAGGGTGGATCAAGCACTGGTCAGCAACCTACCCGTAAACCATTGAAGATCAAAAAGAAGAATAAGGGGGGCAAACGTTAAGTAGTTTCCAGCAATTCGCCTCCGCACAGCGGGGGCGTTTTAAATATTAACTACCTTAAAATAAACTTTCGGAAGAAGAAAACTAAAGTTGCACCTGATACTAATAATGTAATTGAACCAACAACATCTTCAGTTAGCCTAACACTTCTTTCGTATTCAAGTGATTTCAAACAATCCGCTTTTTGCTTCTCGCGATCTTCCTTGCTTACCATGTCTTTCTCGGGAATTGAGGTGTCATAGATAACATTGGGAATATCACACCTAGTTTCACTCCAGCTATCTAGTGGATATTTGTCAAAAGTAATTAGCTTTACTGCTGTTCTGGTTCCTTGGAAAAAACCAATTATTAGAAGGATTACTCCCACTACAAAAAGTATGTTTGTAAATATGGCCTTAATTGTTTCAGGTTTCATAGGTTTTCGTGTCTTACTTAATTAACTTAAGTAATTAAATATTAACAGTTATTAAAACTGTCTCTTATACACATCT
>DBDT01000058.1:356-18915 GCA_002293705.1 Candidatus Woesebacteria bacterium UBA925 | reverse complement strand
AGATGTGTATAAGAGACAGATCCTAGACACTCCAACAACATTTCTACCCAAAGGCGGTAAGCCATATACCCCAAAAAACTATGAAGGTGGGTTTAAGGGTCAAATGAGCTTAAGGTCTGCCCTAGCCCAATCAAGAAACATCCCAGCTGTGAAGCTTATTAACCAATTTGGAGTTAAGCAGATATTTGATCTTGGTAAAAAAATGGGGATCAAGAGTTGGAGCAATCCTAACAATTATGGATTGTCACTCACCCTAGGTGGCGGAGAAATAACTCTTATTGAGCTTGCTCAGGTATACAACACGATAGCAAACATGGGAGAAAAGGTTGATCTTAGGCTCATTGAATCAATCAATGGAACAAAAACAGATTCATGTGTGCTGGGAAGCTATTGCGAGCGAGAAAGAGTGCTTGACCCAAAAGTGGCATTCCAGATAATAAACATTCTAAGTGACAATGAGGCACGCTCGCCTGCTTTTGGACCTAACAGCCAATTGGTAATCAAAGGCTATCCAGAGGTCGCAGCAAAAACTGGAACTAGCAACAACCTAAAAGACAACCTAGCTATTGGCTTTAATCAAAAATATCTGGTTGCCGTGTGGGTTGGAAACAATGACGGCACCCCCATGGCAAGAATCTCATCAGGTGTTACTGGAGCAACACCAATCTGGAATAGAATAATGACTGAACTTGTTAAGGATACTGAGCAAACAGCCTGGAGAGTACCCGAGGGTTTAAAGTTGGTATCAGTATGCGGTAGGCGTGAATGGATGGACAATAACTTTTCTGAAAAAAATGTTGTCTGCAAAGGTGAAGAGATGGCTGACAAGAAGTATCCAAATAGGTCAACCTAAAGACTAATTTCCAAACTCCAATTCTACAAATCTAAGTATCTCTGGAAGGACTTCCCTCACTTCTGACTCCACTGTCCCTCCACCAAGAACAACGACAAGATATTGATTTTTAGTTGATGAATGATAAATTCCATAAAAACTTCTAGGATTGTACTTTGTGTATGAAAACAAGTAATTACTATCGTATTCACTGGAGTTGGAATAGATATCGTAAAGTGAAGACCTAAACCTTGAAGTGGCTCCACCCTCAGCCATTTTCCTGACCTCGCCTGCCACCTCGGAAACATCAAACACTCCTCCTGAGGTCAAATCACTCACCAAATCCCCACTTACAATGCAGTTTTGGAGAGATTGAGGAGCATTGCTTCTTTCTAGCTTGTTCTCCAGCAAACCCGAGATAAAAGCGCCCCACTCCAATGAGAGTTTTTGGTCTTCAAAGGCTACATATCCAAGTGCCGAGCAAGCTGAAGAGGTTAGTATGAGCGAAAGTTGTGAATCAGGCTCTAAAACAAATTTCTCTGATGGGTTCACCGAGTAGGGCTTTGATCTAGAAAAATCGTAGACCCACATTGACCAAACCCCAGAAGCACCTCTAGTCCTATTAAAAAAACCAGACTCTAACCTATCCAGCCTTTCCTGCTCTCTTTGCCCCCCAGACACTATTGTCACTGTAGACGAAAAAGGGTTTTCCAAAACAACCAATCTTTCAAATCCAGGCAACTTACCCCTCCTTGCAACAAGTGCCATTACAAATGGGAGAAGCATAAAAAGAAGTAGTACAAACAAGAGGGTCGAACGCTGCTTGTTGGTTAACTTTTTTTGCTTTTTTACCGATAATGATGGAGCTTCATCAAGTATTTCTTTTTTTTCGAAATTACTTGACTTTTTTTTGGCATCTTTTTTTCCAAAAGGCATTTTATTTTCTCCTGTTGTCCCAAATCTCAGGATTAACCAAATTTTCTGGTTTTTGAGAGGAAAGCACTTTATTAATAGCTGATACAGCTAGTTGTCCCATTGCCTCTCTTGACTCATGTGTAGCAGAGGCAATGTGTGGGGTTAAAATTACATTCTCCATACCAACAAGTTCAGGGTTAACATTTGGTTCAGCGTCAAACACATCAAGCCCAGCCCCAGAAACGACACCAGAGCGAAGTGCTTCGACTAAATCATACTCATCCACAACAGGACCTCGAGCAGTATTTATCAAAAATGATCCTCTTTTAATTTTTGAGAAAGAATCTTTGTTGATCATGTGTCTTGTTTGGTCAGTAAGCGGCACATGGAGACTAACAAAGTCACTGTTTGCCAAAAGGTCGTCTAAGCTTGAAAAGACAACACCAAGCTCTGCTTCAGCTTTTGGATCAGGGTTTCTTTTGGTGTACAAGACCTTCATGTCAAAACCCTTTGCTCTTCTTGCAACCATCTCACCAATCCTACCCATTCCAACTATTCCAAGAGTTTTCCCCCTCAGCAGACTTCCCAAAAAAATCCCAGGCTCCCAACCTTTGTAGGCGCCTCTTTTGGTTGCCTCATCTGCCTCAACAACTCTCCTACCCAAAGCCAACATCAATGCCCAAGTGTGCTCAGCCACAGACTCATTAACTTCGTCGCAAGGTGTGTTTGCAACAAGAATCCCTCTCTCGCTGGCAGAAGGAATGTTTATGTTGTCAAAACCAACTGCGTAGTTTGAAACAATTTTTAACTGTGGACCGATTGCATCCATCATCTCCCCGTCAATCTTGTCTGTCAAAAGACTAAGAACTGCCTCGGAGCCTGCACCCATTTGAATAATCTCTTCAGGAGTAAGAGGTCTATCAAAAGGAGACACAACAATCTCTCTTCCCTCTTGGGCGAGTTGTTCCACGGCTGTACTTGGGATTTTCCTGGTAACTAAGATTTTCATAGTTTAAGTATAAATCAGATTAGCCTACTTGCTAAAGTTCAGCAACAAACACACCTGACCTTCTTGCATCTTCAAGCCACTGATGCCTCTCTCTTTCCCTCAAAAGGCCTTTTTGGGCCCCCACCTGACCGACAACTGACGCAGAATTGACAGTACCTGACAACATTGCATCAGGGATTGTAGAACCTGAAACAAGCGATGCAAGAAAACCACTACTATATGCATCTCCCGCCCCGGTTCTCTCTATCGGTTTCCTCTGTAGAATTGGGCAATGCCAAAATGACTGACCATTTGAAACGTACGAGCCATTAACCCCATCAGTAATTACTACAACAGATACTCCTTTTGCAACAAAACTATTTAACAAAAATTGCACTTCAGCCCCAGCATCAACCCCAAGAATTTTTTCAGCTTCTTGTTTGTTTAAATTTAAAACATTTACTTTGTCCAGTGTTGCCAACAACTGTTCTTGTTCTTTTATCTGCAAAGTACCAGGATTTATAGCCAAAGGTATTTTGTAATCAGTACAATACTTAACCACTTTGGCATAAATTGATTCAAAGCCTTTCCCCATTGAGGTTAAGTAAACCCAATCTGGAATATCATCTGGCTCAACAAACACGTATTCTTTGGGGCTATGATAGGTGAATATCGTTCTTTCACCAGAATAGTTGATTACAGTTGAATAATTAGCCTTAGCTGCTTCTTGAAAGATAACCATATTGGTTGAAACACCCTCAGAAACTAGTGTCTGAACAATTTCCCCTGAAGCGTTGTCTCTACCAAGAATTGTTGAAAGTTTTACAGATAATCCTAGTCTTGATAATCCAACAGCTACATTTGCAGCATTACCACCAACAGCAGTAAAAAGACTATCAACTAGTATCTTTTCTCCATAGTCAAAACAAATTAGACACTCTTTGTCGTTCAAACTACAAACAGTCTCTGTTTCAGAAGGGGTGATGAAAACATCAAACGAGCTATCGCCGACAACCATTACAGTTTGGTTCATGTGTAGATTGTTGCTGCCAAAGATGCCTTACCTAGCTGAATTTCAAAATCGCTTCTCGCCTTCTCCAAGTTATCAGCAGATCCTCTCCAGGTATTTAAAAATGACGCCTGCAGCGCTCTTGCAAAAGAAAAGGTCATCCTTAGGTGTGAGGTTTTTCTTAAGTTAATCTGTCTTAGGCTTTCAATTGCTAGATCGGGATCAATTCCACCAGATAAAAAGGCTACTCCACCGAGGTTGTCAGGGAGAACCTCTTGTAAAACAGCCAAAGTGTTATCTGCTATCTCAATTGCAGATACCTTCTCAGTCGAACCTGATCCTGGGGCAACCATATTGGGTTTAAGAATAATTTTAGAAAAGTCTATGCCAAACTCTGACAATTTCTGGAAAAGTGATTTTAATACCAAATAGGTAACCTCCCTGTCTTTTTTAATTCCATGATCGCCATCCATTAGCACCTCTGGCTCGACTATAGGCACCATACCTGCACTTAAAACTTCTCTTGCATACTCTGCCAGTGTGTTTGAGTTGACTGACAACAATTCAGATGACGGAGTTGAGTCGCTAATTCTGTAAACTGTTCTCCACTTGGTAAAGGTGGCACCTTTTGACTTGTAATCCTCAAGCCTTAATTTAAGTGTCTCCATTCCAAGTGAGTACTGCTCAAGTTGCGACCCGTTCATGTTTTCCAAGCCCTGATCCACTTTTATACCCACCAACACATTTTTGCCACCAAGCTCCTCCGAGAATTTTCTGCCGGCTAAGTTTTCTTGATTCAAAGTTTCCTCGTGTAAAATTATTCCGGAAAGATACTTTGAGATGTTTGCTCCAAACAAACCATCCCTGTATGCCCTTCTATTCTCTTCGGTGTTTTCAATTCCAAATGGGGAGAATCTCTTTTCGCAAGTTGAAACGCTTTCGTCCGCAGCAAGTATACCCCTGCTCGACTCAGTGAGTCTGTGCACTATTTCAATTTGATTTATATCCATACCTATTCACTTTACCAAAAAACCACTGATAGAATATAGCAGATGCACGGTTATCACCTAAAACTGGCAGGACTATTCTTCGTTTTGTTGTCTATTGGTTTTGTGGTTTACATTTTTTCAGCCCCCAACAAAGCAAGGCTCAATACTGTTAACGATTTTGATAGTTGTGTTCAAGCTGGTGGAATGGTGCTTGAAAAATATCCAGCTGAATGCAGACTCCCAGACGGATCAAGCTTTACAGAGCTGATTGATGGGGAGAAAAACCCTACAGGCGTTAGCCCTGCAATGGAGAGTGATTGTCAAAAAGTTGGTGGTGTATACAACGCTGAAATGGTCGAATGCCAGGGTGTCTCGAAAAACAGCTGCGAGTCAATCGGCGGCACCTTCGATGAATGCGCCTCACCTTGCAGAAACGACCCAAGTGCAGAAGTATGTATATTGATGTGCGAGCAAACTTGCTTACTTAATTGATTTCTGGAGTAACTCTTTCCTCCTGTTAATAACCCTAATTGCCTTTTTGTATATGTTTTCTGCATTCAATCCATAGTGATCCATAAGTTCGCGTGGTTGACCGCTTTGGCCAAAACTATCAAAAACTGCAACGCTTTCAACGGGAAGTGGGGTGTTTGCAGAAAACAATTCAGATACAGCAGAATACAAACCACCAACCATCTGATGCTCTTCTGCAACAACTACACAACCAGCACTTTCACAGTGGGCAAGAACCGTCTTCACATCAAGCGGCTTTAAGCTATAGCAGTCAATCACAGTGACTGCTTTTGATTTTTTGTTTAGCAGTTTTGCTGCAAGCAGTGAATCATAAACCATTGTTCCGTGTGCAAGGATTACAACCTCAGCATCATTGTCTTGCCAAACGACGTTTGAGCCCCCCAAACCAAACTCTGCTTCTTGTGTATAAATTTCAGGCAACTCAACGCGTGGAACTCTTAAATAGACAGGCTTTCTCAATCCAACCGCCAACTCAACCATTTTCACTCCTGAGTAGTAATCGGCTGCAGAAAGTACAATCATATTTGGCATACTTCTCATGAGTGAAATATCTTCTAGCATTTGATGTGTCGCACCATCTGGACCAACGCTCACCCCCACAAAAAGCCCAGCAATAACAACAGGAACGTCATTTAGTGCAATTGTTGTTCTGATTTGCTCCCATGTTCGACCAGGACTAAAAGCAGAAAATGAACAAGCAACAGGTATTTTTCCATACGAGGCAAGTCCCGAGGCTAGAGTTACCATCCCCTGCTCGGCCACACCGCATTCAAAAAATCGTTGTGGAAATTCTTTGGCAAAATAGATAGCTCTTGTGCTTTCTGCCAAGTCAGCCGTCAAGACTACTAAGTCTGGGTTGACCCTACCCACCTCCAGTAGTCCTTGGCCAAAACCATCCCTTGGAGATCTTGGTACAAGCTTGTTTTTGGTAAAAATGTTTTGGTTAATCATTTTTCTTTTTCTTTATAATCTTTGATAGTTCTTTGATTGCCCTCTTGCCATCTTCCTCACCTACAGCCTTGCCGTGCCACTCATGCCTACCCTCCATAAAACTAACCCCTTTACCTGGTACTGTGTGACAGATAATAACTGTTGGTCTTAAGTACTCCGAACGAGCTTTGGCAATGGCGTTTGAAAGCTGAAGAAAATCATGGCCATCCGAAGAAATAACATTCCAGTTGAATGAGAGATATTTTTCCCTCAAAGGTTCAAGAGGCATAACATCTTCAGTTCTGCCTCCAATTTGGATGAAGTTTCGATCAACAAACAAGGTCAGATTGGATAGCTTATATTTCGCAGCAAACATAACAGACTCCCAGTGGTTTCCCTCTTGGTGTTCACCATCACTTGTAACACAGTACACTCGAAATCTTTTATTATCCATTTTTGCCCCCAAAGCAATTCCTGATGCTTGACCCAAACCTGAACCAAGTGGTCCTGAAGTTGTCTCAAGCGCAGGAAGCTTGGTTCTTTCAGGGTGCCCTTGAAGGATTGAGCCAAGTTTTCGAAGAGTAAGAAGTTTTGAGTGCGTGATGTATCCAGCTTCAGCCATAGCTGCATACCTTACTGGAACCACGTGGCCGTTTGATAGTATGAGTCTGTCGCGCTCAGACCACATTGGATCTTCTGGGTCATGATTTAGGGTATTAAAGTAAAGAAGAGAAAAGAGGTCTGCCAAACCCAATGAGCCTCCGGGATGACCACTCTTGGCAGCTACCAACATTTTGATGACACTTATCCTTATGTTGTTTGCTTTCTCTTCAAGAAGCGATGTGTCCAAAGTAAGAGGCATTACTCATTGTGAGGGCAAAACAACTACACTTCAAGATCAATTAGATTTCGTGAGGGCGAATGCGTTTTTTAACTTTTCCTCCATTCTATGGATGGTTGGAATTATGTCTTCTCTTCTTTTTACAATCTCAAAAACATCCATCTCCTTACTGTCTATTAGAAGGTTTTTAGATATTGCCTCAATTATTGGTTCCCAAAACTCCCCAAAAAGGATGAATGGCTTGTGGTGTCCATAATACAATTTTGCCAAAACCCAAGCTGTTCCAAATTCACTAATTGTTCCAGTGCCCCCTTTAAAAATAATGAAGATGTCAGCATGTTCCATTAGCTTAAACATTCTCTCTATATAATTTGTGGTTTTAATCTCAGTGTCAGTTACATTTCCCACATATCTTCCCTCAAAGCCTGGAGCGTTTTTAGGGTAAAAAGTAACTGAGAGAGTTTCACCATGACCAGCCTCAGCACCTTTGGTTGAAGCATCCATAACACCAGGGCCCCCTCCATTGACAATAGTAAGACCATTTGATGCAACTATTTTTGCCACCTCAAAAGCATCTTGGTACACATCGCTCTCAGGAAGAACATCTGCATCACCAAAAAAGGCTACATGCTTAAAAACTGGCCTTTCCATGTAAAAAGCTATTTCTGGGTCGGGATTTTTCATGAGAGATAATTCTAAACTTTTTAGACTATTTTGCATACTAAGTAAATTTTCTTGGAATGAGCCGTCAAAGATTCTCTTGCCAATACAAAACTCACTCACCCCTAAACTACTAAGTTTCAACAGCTTGTCTTCAGTCACTCCTCCATCAACACCTATTTTAAATTTATAGCCATTCTCTTCTCGCAGCTTTGACAACTTCTCAATTTTTCCAAAAACAGAGTCCTCAAATTTTTGCCCTCCCATTCCAGCCTTTACACATAAAACAAGGATCATATCAATCTGCCCTAAGACACTTTTTTCTAAAACATCTATTGGGGTGTTTAGGTCTATGGCCAAACATGGCTTAGCACCTTTTTGTGCTACATAACTAGCAAATTCCCCCTGACTAGCCATCATCTCAACATGACCAATAATTCTGTCTGCACCAGAGTCCATACAACTATCAACCCACTCAATTGGTGACTTAACCATCAAGTGGTAGTCAAGTTTCGATTTTACTTTTGTGGTGAAGTTAAATGGTGGGAGTATGGATTGCCTTGCCGCAAACACACCATCCACAACATCTATCTGGAATCTTTCGACCAACCCATCTGACAGCCTAATGTAGTTTTGCAACTCCTCAAAGGAATAACAAAGGGGTGAAGGTATAATTTTTGCCACGATTTATTGAGTCTTAAATGATGATGTAATGGGATCAGATGGAGGGGTCTGCCAATCAAGAGTTCTACCAACTCTAACTACCTGTTCGACAAGCCTATTTGTGTACCCCCACTCGTTGTCGTACCACGCAAATATCTTCACTAAATTTCCTCCAACCACCTGAGTAAGTGGTAGGTCAACAATAGCACTCTCACTTCTACCAATAATGTCACTACTAACAAGCTCACCATTACTTACTGCCAAAATACCTTTGTATAAAGGATTTTTGCTTGCTTCACTAAAAGCAGCATTCACCTCTTCAACTGTAGTGTTTGTCTTAAGAAGTAGCGTAAAGTCAGTCAAAGATCCGGTTACAACAGGAACCCTCAAGGCAACCCCATCAAAAAGACCAACTAAATCAGGTATTGTCTCCGTGGTTGCAATTGCAGCACCAGTTGACGTGGGGATCAAGTTCATCGCAGCCGCCCTTGCTCTTCTTAAATCCCTGTGGCTATTGTCATGCAGGTTCTGATCATCAGTGTATGCATGAACAGTAGTCATTAAGGCTTTTTCGATCCCAAATCTGGAGTGAAGAACAGAGGCAACCGGTGCAATACAATTGGTGGTGCAGCTTGCATTACTTAATACCATATTATTCCCCTGGTATTCGTTAACCCCAATAACATAAGTATTAACATTCTCACCTTTTGCTGGAGCTGAAATTACTACCCTCTTGGCACCGCCACTTGCATGAAGTGCCGCATCCTCCGAGGTTGTGAATTTTCCTGTAGATTCAATTACAATCTCTACACCATATTTTGCCCATGGAATTTTGGCTGGGTCTCTTTGGGCAAGCACAGGAATCCTGGATTCACTTCCAAAAATCTTCAAATAACCAATCAAAGGATCTTCGTCGGTAGCTTCTTTGGTGGATTTAACTCTCTCCGCCACAACTTCTTTCTCAAACTTCCTGTATGTTGTGTCGTAATTAAGCAGATGTGCCCAACCCTCAACCTCCATGCTACCACTGGTATTTATCGCCCCAACAACAACTTCACTTGAATGCTTGGTCAAAGCGATTCTGGTGGCAAGTCTACCTATTCTTCCAAAACCATTAATACCGACTGTGTTCATAAGTTAAGACTAATTTGTATTTGACTCTTTGGCAAGCCAAGAAAGATATCTAAGAGGTGGAACCCAAAACTGCTTCTATGCCAGGAAGGCTTTTGAGTGCGACAAACTCAAGACTTGCTCCTCCTCCAGTTGAGATCCAGTCAAAAGATTTTTCAAGACCAAACATCCTGATTGCTTCGGTCGTATCCCCTCCACCTGCAATTTTTAGTGCTGAAGAGGAAGCTATTGCGGATAGGACTGTTTTTGTTCCCTGTCTATGCCCCTCATCTTCAAACTTGCCCATTGGCCCACTAAGAAATATGGTTGCCGCAGAAAGAACAATTTCGGAGAACTTCTCCATGGATTTTAATGTTATGTCTTCAGTATCTGGATTAAGCTGTGCGACAACCAGCTTAGGGTCACGCAAACTATCCTCATGAACAAACTGAGGCAGCTTACCTGAAATCAAAACTTGGTCAGCAAAACTTGTGAATGAGGATAAATGCTTAAGCTTGTCTTCTTTTGCACCACTTATCAAAACAACAATTGGCCTTGATCCTTCATGCACGCGCGAGAGGTTTTGAACCTCAGAGGCAAAATTTAAGCCGAAGAATGCTCTGCCATTTTTCGCAAACTCCCTTGCTACACCATAAACAGATGCGTGCTGCCTATGAGAAGACGCAAATGCTTCATTGACATAGTATTCAGCAAAACCAGCCAGCTCCTCAGAAAAACTTACGCCACCTTCTTCTTCGTCTTTGTAGAATCGTAAATTTTCAAGAAGAACTATTTTACTTTTCGACAAAGATATCTGATCAAAAGTTTCAAACAATACATCTATAGGCTTGTGGGGTAAAAAATCGGTCGGAGTGATTTTGTCAAAGTAGTTTTTTAGGGGCAAAAGACTAAATGTCTGATCAACACCCTCAGGCCTTCCCTGATGACCAATTAGTATAATTTTTAAGACGCCCATAGACAGAAGAGAGTTAATCGTAACCGACAACCTATCAAGTCTTGTTGTATCAACTACTGACCCATCCTGGTGCAAATCAACATCTAAATCCCCCCTCAAAAGTACTATTGATCCAGATAAATTTGCCTGAGTGAATGTTGGTAGTGTCATATCTTGTCTTTTTCAAACGCATCAATTTGCTTTAACCTTCTGTCGTGGTGAGGCAGGGCATCATATTCAGTGTTTAAAAATGCCTCCACTAGTTTTTGAGCATCTTCAAAGGTTGTGAAGTTGCTTGCAAGAACTAAAACATTCATATCATCGTGTAATCTTCCCGCCTCAACTTGAGCTACATTAAACCCAATACTTGCCCTAATTCCCTTAAACTTGTTTGCTGCAACACAAATTCCAACCCCAGAACCACAAAGAAGTATTGCCTTTGAGTTGTGACTACCGGACATTTCCTGACAGACCAAGGAGGCATATCTTGGATAGTCATCATCTGGATCGTAAGTAAATGGGCCCTGGTCGTGTACTTCTATCCCCTTTTTAGTCAGAAGCCTCACAATGTCAGACTTAAGTTCAAAACCCCTGTGATCAGATGCTATAAAAATCATGTTTATTTAAATCCTCCAAGCAAATCAAGCAAGACAGATTTTGGATCAGCTGAAAGGATAACAGAGGATGCAACAGCAATCCCTTTTGCACCAAGCTTGATGGCAACTTCCACATCTGACAAGTTTTTAACTCCCGCACCAACAATCAATGGGGTACTTCCGACTATTGAAACCGCCGCTGAAATCACTTCTGGCTTTGAATTTGAAACAGAAGCCTCCTTACTACCAACCAATTCAGGGGGTTCGTAGCTAATAAAATCTGGCTGGCTTGAAATAACTTGCGTAAGCTCATTGATGTCTCCTGCAAAAACAAGTGACTTTAATCCCGAAGATCTGATTTGCCCCACATGTTCTGGGATACTTCCTACAAACTTGTTTTCCGAGTGGTTAACAAAAACTCCAGTTGCGCCTAAATCTTTCACCCTAAGAGCGTTAATCTTGCCTGTGCTGGGCCCATAACTAAACACATCAACCGACTGGACCCACATTTCACCTGAAAAAACCTCCCTAAACGATGAAAGCTCCATTGCCCCAACAACTGGAATAACTTTTGTAGACCCTGAGTCATTTATGCCCTGAATAATTTTTAGAAGTGACTTGCCACCCTCCCCGGTCGATTCTTGGTAATTTTTGAAGTTTAAAAATATCATCAATTTTTGATTTCCAGTATCGAATCGAATTTTGGCTTGTCAAAGCCAGTGATTTTATGCAGCTGGTCGTCTTTGTAGATGACAGTAAAGGGAACTCCTAAAAATCCATCAGAAAGTTCAGCCATCTCTTTTTGTACATCAGGATTATCGGTTGTGTTTTTCTCTTCAAAGCTAATTTGTTTTTCTGAAAGATAATTCTTCAACATCTTGCAGTATGGACATTCGGTTGTTGTGTAGATGACTATGCGCATATTTAGTGGTCAGATATTAGATTGAAAACCAAGACCATGATAATGGCCCCAAGCAAAACTGTCCACAAGGACCTGTTGCTTTTACTTTTTTGACCTAGAACTTCAGGTAACATGTCAGTTGCACCTAGATATAAAAACACTCCAGCTGAAACTGCAAGCGCATATGGAGTTAACAATTCAACCGACTCACCTATTGCAAAAAATGCTACAGCTGAAACTGTGGTTGCAAAAGAAGACAAAAGATTAATTAAAAGCACATCTCTTTTTTTCCAACCTGATTTAACCAAAATAGCAAAGTCTGCCATTTCATGGGGTATCTCATGCACCAAGGTGGCCAGGGCGACTCCAAGCCCAGCAACTGGAGATATTGCAAAACTAGCAGCTATTGCTATTCCATCAATTGCGTTGTGCAAAGTGTCACCAAAAACAATCAAGGATGAGCGAGATTTTGTTTTGGCGTCATGGCTATGGTGGTGAATTTTAAATACAAATCTTTCTATGAAAATTGCTGATAAGAAGGAGATAAGAATAACAAGTGGAATTGCTTCCAATTCAAACTCAATACTTTCTGGTATTAAGTGATAAATAGACACAGCAAGAAGTACCCCAGAAGAAAACGGAAGGGCAAAGCTTTGAAGCAACCTTGATAGCCTGGGCAGATACATGAACAAAAGACCACCCGAAATACCAGCCGCGCCACCAAGCAGGGATAGTAAAAAAAGTATCAAAAAGGAAGGGTCCATAACTAAGACTGGATAATCAATTTCAAAAACTCAGCCCAAAAAGGCATCTTCACTTCCTCAACACCCCCCTCAGTTGCAGAAACGAATACTAAAACATCAGCAGCTAGTGGGATGTTTTTTACAACATCAAATCTTTTTACCCCACTAATGGCATACAAAAGTCTTCCAGATTCATCCTCAACAATATCCACCCTATTGGCATCACTTATGATTTTTGACTTAGTTAAAAGAGCCAGTGAATCAGCAGGCAATAGATTTAAATACCTTACCCCAGTTGGGGTGTTTAGCATCAAAGATTTTGTGTCTGAGTCAACTTCCACTTCATATGTGGTGTGTGCCAACACACTGCCTTGTTCAATGGCAATTCCCTGCGGCGTCTTTACGACCTGAACACTTTCTGTTGGATTTTCGTGTTCAATCTTGGCCAAAACATCACCCCTACTTACCTCTACAACAGACTGACTATCTTTGTCTTTTAGGGTGATTTTAGAAATCTCTGAAGAAGATGAGATTAAAACTCTTTCAACCTCTTTTACCAGCCTAGACTTGGCTTCATTTATTGAGTCCGACACTGTCGAGGTTTGCTCAGAAAGCACGGTTGCAAACACAAAACCCTCTTTGTCAATTAAAACAAAAGGGTTCTTAGCAGAAACACTAACTGGAGCAAAAAAAGGAAGTAGTAGAAAAACAACTAGAACTTTAAATTTAGAGCTCATTAAATAAACATACCACAAATTACTATTCGCAACACGGGTCTTTAAAGCCACAGTTTTGGCAGATTGCATCAAGTGAACCAGACAACACACCTATTTCACCACCACATTTTGGACATTTTTGCTTTGGAGCTTTCACTTTTTCTTTCTTCATATAAAGCTAATCAGGGTTGCAACAGCCACAAGCAACATGACAACAAATAACCCCCAAGCCATAATGGTCGAAACTTTGTTGTTTACGTGCTTACCCATAACAGACTTACTACTTGCAAGAATAATGATGCACAAAATTACAACAGGAGAGATAATTCCGTTAACCACAGCTGAGTACAAAAGAGATTTAATCGGATCAATACCAACAAAATTAGTGGCAATTGCCAAAAGCATCGAGAGGGTCAAAACCACATAGAAGGTTACAGACTTCTTCCATGGCTTGTTCAGTCCACCCTTGATACCAAAGGCCTCTGAAAAAGCATAAGTTGCTGATCCAGCCAGAATTGGTACTGCAAGCAGACCAGTTCCAATAATGCCAAGAGCAAACACAAAGCCAGCTGCTCCACCTAGCAGAGGGCTGAGCGCCAAAGCTGCATCGTTGGCTGTTTGAATTGACACCCCTTCAATAACTGTTCCAGTTGTTAGAATAATAAAGTACATAACCAGGTTGCTAAACAACATGCCGGTCCACACATCTATCCTCATCCTACCTATCCTGTCTTTTGTTGCAGCCTTGACCCTGGACTGCACACTGGTCTTGCCTTCCAACACCTCATCTTCGACTTCTTGAGTTGTTTGCCAAAAAAACAAATACGGAGAAAGGGTTGTTCCCAAAACTGCACAAATTAAAAAGAGAGTCTCCCTATTAAGTGGCACTGAAGGGATGAATGTTGACCTTATAACTGATGCAATATCGACATCTCTTAAAAACATCGCTGCAATTACATAAGAAAAAAGTGCCAGTGCCAACCATTTTAGATATTTAACATAAACCCTATATGAAACAAACACCTGTAAAGACAAGCTAAGTAGCCCGACCATAACAACCAAAAATTCAAACCTAATGGGTACAAATGGAGCAATGACTTCAGCCATGGCACCCAAATCTGCACCAATGTTCAAAACATTGGCCAAAAATAAACTGATTGTGACTGTATATAAAAGCAGTTTTGGGAGATGAAGCCTGATATTTGAAGCAAGTCCGCGCCCAGTGGCAAGACCAATCCTGGCACACATCTCCTGAACTAAAGCCATGAGTGGAAAGCTCAGAGGTGCAAGCCACAAAAAACCATAACCACCCATTGAGCCTGCTTGAGAGTAAGTTGCAATACCAGACGGGTCGTCATCAGCGGCACCTGTTGTAAAACCAGGCCCCAATATTTTCCAAAAATTACTGATTTTTCGGGCAGATCCTTTCACATTTCATTCTAACCAGAAATATTACTTATTCATACCGTATTGCCTCAATAGGAGTGAGGTTTGCTGCTCGTCTTGCTGGAAAAACTCCGAAGAATATACCAATGGCGCTTGAAATTCCAAGGGCCACCAACACTGCAGTTGCGTCCAAGGCCAATGGGAAAAACTGTTGCACAACAGCCACAATCAGGGCTGCCAAAACCACCGCCAGGACTCCACCAACCACAGAAAGCAAAACACTCTCAGTTAAAAACTGAAACAGTATGTCTTTTTTGGTTGCACCAACAGCACGCCTTATTCCAATTTCTTTTGTTCTTTCTGTCACATTGGCATACATAATGTTCATAATTCCAATACCCCCAACCACCAAAGATATAGACCCTATGGCCAAAAGTACTGTGTTGATAATCGAAAAGATCGATTGAATTGCGTTTAGCACTTCTGTTTGCTTGACCACTGAAAACTGGTCTTCATCATACCGCCTTAAAAGCGCCCTCTCTATTTGAGACTTAAGCTCCTCAACATCTTGCTCAAACGAACCTCTTACATAAATTGCAAAAAACTTTCTATCTGTGTTTATGGTGACAAATGAAGTTGTATATGGAATAAATAGACCACGGTCAAAGTTTGGTCCACCAAAGTTTCCGCCACCCTCTTCCTTTAAAACACCCAACACTTTGAATCTTTGCTCAGAAAAACGCACGGTCTGACCCACTGCATTAGAAGGCTCACCAAACAGATCTTTTGCAATCGCATTTCCCAACACCACAACCTTTGATCTTTTAGTCACATCAGATTCATTAAACAAATCACCACTTTCAGGTTCGAAGTTAAAAAGAGTAAAGGCCTCCTGGGTGCTAGCAAAAACATCAGCAGATTTAGTGATATCACCAGCCTGAGCTCTTGCATTTGAGGTGTAAAGTGGCACTATAAATTCAGCATTTATCCTGCTTCTAAGAGAGGAGACATCCCTTTCGTCAAAGCTTGTACTAATTACCCCTCCCCCACCTCCACCACTAAACTGACCATCATCACCTATGACATCGCCAGGAAGGATGAACAATAGATTGCTACCCAAACTATCAAACTCCCCTTGAATGAAGTTTCTGAGCCCAAGCCCTAGTGCAATCAAGATGACAACAGACAATACACCAATCAATATGCCAAGAGATGTCAAAACAGTTCTAACCTTATTCCTACCAAAGTTAGAAAGAGCTGTTTTGATTTGAAATACAAAGTAATTCATAAATAATTAGTATTTAGCCACTATCTGACCATCTTTCACAAATATCTGTCTTTTTGTTCTGTGGGCAACATTTTTATCATGTGTAACAATACAGACTGTGACCCCCAACTCCTCATTTAAAGATTCCAAAAGCTTTAGTATTTCTTCTCCGGTTTTACTATCAAGGTTACCAGTTGGTTCATCAGCTAAAACCAGTGTTGGCTTCATTATTAGGGCCCTTGCAATTGCAACTCTTTGTTGCTGACCTCCTGATAATCTATTTGGGTAAATGTTTGCCTTCTCAGAAATTCCAAACCTGGTCAATAATTCCATTGCATATTTCTTGGCGTCAAAACCGAGCTTCCCTTTAACATATTGTGTAGGAAGGAGAATGTTTTCCAGTACAGTTAGTTTTTGTATTAGATTAAATTGCTGAAAAACAAAGCCAATTGCCTGACCCCTCAAGCTTGATAGTTCGCTGTCTGAAAGAAGTGAGACATCTTTATCATCAATCAACACCTTACCTGAAGAAGGCCTGTCCAGCAGGCCAATTATATGCATTAAAGTAGACTTTCCACTTCCTGATGTTCCAAGGATTGAAACAAATTCGTGATCTTTTATGTTAATGCTTACATCCTTGAGGGCATAGAACTCACCATCAGCGATCTGATAGACCTTGCTAACTTTTTCAGTCGCAATCATTTTAGTCAAAAACAGTCATAGACTCTGAAATACCCTCTCCAGATATTTCAACCCTATCTTCACCCTCTATTCCAACCTGAACATACACTTTGCTCGCCCCATCACCTGTTAAAACATATCTACCTTTTGGATCTGTTTTAACAAATCTATTGGGCACCCAAAGTACATTTGTTTTTTCAGACAATACAAATCTGGCATCACCAGACATTCCGACTTTATACATGTAAGAAGAATTATCTACGTCTAGGGTTAGCCTGATTGGGTAGACTGTACCAGCTTCTGCTGTGCTTGGAACAAATGATACTTTTGAAACAGTCCCAGTAACAGGCTGTTCAAATGCATCGAGAGTAATTATTGCTTTGTCACCAACCTTGAATCTGTTTACCTCAGTCTGATCAGCGCTAACAGAAAAATAGATTGTCTCAGGATTTACGATCACAGCCTGAACTGTACCAGCTGTAACATTGGCACCAGCAGACTCGTTTGCCAATGATGCAATTATTCCATCAAAAGGAGCCACCAAAAGTGCATCTCTTAGATCTTTTCTGGCTGAGACAACAGACTCATATGCCCTGTCTTTTGTAGCCTCGGCAATCACCCTGGTCTCTTTTTCAGTAAAGTTCTCGGATGCCCCTTTGTCTTTAAGAGAGTCATACACTCTAGCAAGAGTTGCCTCAGCTGCTCTGAGTGCGGCATTTGCTTGTTGATAGATACTGTTTAGCTCAGTTGTATCCAAAGAAGCAATTAGTTGACCTTTTTTGACTGTCTGACCGGAAGTAACTGATACTTGTCTAAGTGGACCTGACAAACCAAAGGCCATGTTGGCATTCTCCACAGCCCTCAACTCCCCTGAAAGAACCAACTCCTCTTGCACAGAACCTCTTTGAACTGTCGCAGTTCGTTTCTCAACCTCTGAACCGTTTCTGCCAAAAAAGTAATAGCCTGCACCAGCTAGGACTATCAAAATTATGAGCAGTCTTTTTCTTGCCCACAAAAACTTTAGTACTTTTTGCATAGTAAGCCGATTATACCCGTAATCAAGGTAAATTGTAAGAGAGATTCAGCTAGGATATACTTCTGCTCGTGCCCAAATTACGTTGAAGGTGCAAATTGAGCATAACTTCAAACGGCAACATTTTTTGCAAAAAACAATAACTGGCATACAATTTAATAACATGAAAACTTCATCAAATCGGAAAAAGGTGGTAGTAATCGGAGCAGGCTTCGGTGGTCTTGCAAGCGCAGCAATGCTTGGCAAACACGGTTTTGAAGTCACAGTTATTGAAAAAAACAAGCAACCTGGAGGAAGAGCGATGGTGCTTAAAGAAAAAGGCTATCAATTTGACATGGGACCTTCCTGGTACACAATGCCAGACGTTTTTGAGGAGTTTTTTGCCCAATTCGGCAAAAAAGTTGGCGACTATTACAAACTTAAAAGGCTATCCCCTAGCTACAGAATATTTTTTGGAAAAGATGACTATGTTGATATGCCAGTTTCCAAAAAAGAAATTTACAAACTGTTTGACGATCTTGAAGAAGATGGCTCCGAAAAATTAAAAAAATACCTATCTCAAGCAGAGTACCAATATGTAACTGCAATGAAGGGTTATATCAAAAGGGATTACCGAACTTTGTTTGACATGTTTGATTTTAAAATGGCCAGGGAAAGCGCCAAGCTCCATTTGTTTGAAAACATGGATAAGTTTACAAAAAGATTTTTCAAAAGTGAGAGGGCTCAAAAAATACTCCAATACACGTTGGTTTTTCTAGGAGGTTCACCCAAGAAAACTCCAGCACTCTATGCTCTAATGAGCCACATTGATAT
>DBDT01000058.1:0-172 GCA_002293705.1 Candidatus Woesebacteria bacterium UBA925 | reverse complement strand
GCTCTAATGAGCCACATTGATATCAATTTGGGCATCTGGTATCCAATTGGAGGGCTAGGTTCTGTAGTCAACGCAATAGCCAAGCTTGGAAAACAGCATGGAGTTAAGTTCAAATTTTCAACAGAAGCAAGATCAATAAAGATAGTAGATGGCCTGTCTCTTATACACATCT
>DBDT01000059.1 GCA_002293705.1 Candidatus Woesebacteria bacterium UBA925 | reverse complement strand
AGATGTGTATAAGAGACAGGCATACACTCTATACCTTTTATCAAAACACATCCTAAAGTCAAATTCACTCTCCATACTCATAGGCACCGCAGCAGTAGTTGCCTTCTCCGGAATACAGGGAGTAGCCCCAGGCGGAACAGTCCACATATCCCTCGCACTTTTTAACTTGGGTCTTTTGATGTCACTTAAAAATTCAGAAAAGAAAATTTCTAGAGAGCTGTTTAGTTTTATTTTGCATGTTGCCTCATTTGCGATAACACCGACTAGAATGTATCCGATATTTCTGATAGTTATACTTGTCGATCTTTCACGCATAGTTACAACGAAAAGTGGAGCTAGACAATTGCTTTTCAAGCTAGTTGCCTTTGCAGTTTCATATCAAGTATTAAAGGAGGCTGGGTTGATTGACTCATACGGCACGGCAGCTGGTGTTGCAAGCACTCTTACAAGCGTCGACTACTACAAAGAGTTTACAAAGTTCATATCAATTGGCATTTTCTCACTAGCATCAGTTGCCCAAGTTCTTATACCAGACCAAATACTAGGTGTACTCTCCAAGGCTTTGTTTGCAATTTCTGGCACATCACAGCTTGTACTGACCTCAATTTTGCAGGCAATTTCAATTGCCGGATTCATACTTTTTGTCTACAAAACCAAAATAGCCAAGTGGTCACTATTGCTTGCAATAACTGCTCTAACCATTGTCACTAGCAGTTTTACTACCTCATTAGCAGTAGTTCCTACAAGCCACAAGGTCAATGTCTTTCTTGGAGCTGTAATTCTTTGTGGGGTTCTTGCTTTAAGTAAAAGAGGGTGGAAGGATGAAAAGTACCACTTATTGCTCATACTAACTATTTCTCCAATTGCATTTCTTGCAGCTCCATATCTTTTGTATCAATTTGGAGAACAAGAAACACTAAGTAGGTATTTCTCAGCAGCATCATTGTATGGCCCGTTAATATTGGTTCTACTCCTGACACAGCTAAAGATCAAAAAGTCTTACATTTACTCATTGATTGCTCTATTTATCGCCCTAAACTCAGTGTCATCGCTTCAGTATCAACATTCAGCAGGATCAGATGGCACTTATCAGTTTTACTTAAACAGGGTTTTTGGAAAAATGAATGAAGAGATTGGACCCAGACGTGGCAAACCTAGACCACTTGTTTTTGTAAGAGGTGATAATGGAAATTTTCTCTCAACCACAGTTACAAATCTTGGCGATGTCAGGTTTTCTCTTTACCACAAGAACCTGTCTGAAAATCAGAGGCCTATCTTTGTAACTGACAAAGTGAAGCTAAAGGAAAAGTTTGACGAAATGCTTCCTCTAAGCAAAGGGGATGAGTTTGTATATGGATTCGAGATTAAAAATAAACAAATATACTCAATTACAAATCAAGTTAGAGATTATCTGTATTTAAATTCAGATCAATTTTAAATTGTCTGACACCCCTACACCCAAAAGCCCCACAAGAACCAATCTGAAAGACTGAGTCTTTATTTACAAATCTTTCAGGTATCAGGGCATTCCGGTATAACCCAGACGCAACCACCTCATGATTATCAAAGCTTGCTATATAAGATTCACCTTTTGGTGAGACTACCTCTAGAAAATAGTTCTTGGTGGGTTGTCTATCAAATTCAATTTGTAATGAGAAGGATTTCTTGCTTTGTTTAAGCGGGATTAATGATGCTGAAACCACCTTAACTCCGTCAATTTGGATACTTTGCTTGCTTTTAATGCAGTCAGCCAAAACACCTACTCTTTTCCTGAAGTCATCTGTGGTTTCAGTAACATTATCTTCATCTTTGATTTCCCAAGCGTAAGTCTTTTCAAGACTAAATCCAGATGTTAACTCTTTGAATCCTAACGTAGTTGGATCAGACACTCTTGTGTTGGTTTTGCAAATTATTCCTGCTGCCATCTTCTCATCTACATAAACTGGCAATTGCGACGGGGAAGCAATGTTTTTAAAGTAAGCAAAAGGAAAAACATCTGACCACGCAAACACATACCCCACAACCCTGTTGTTTCCGGTAACTGAAAGCATCTGATTTGTTTCTCCAATTGGAGTATCAGAAATAAGCCTGTTCCAAAGTGGCAAAGAAAAACTCGCACCCCTGATTGAGTAATCTTGTTGATTTACAGCCAATGATTGAAACAAAGCAGCAGAAATATAAATTGACAAAAATAAATATCTAAACTGTTTATTCATTATTTTCCCTGCTATGTAGGCCCAAAGTATGGGAAAAACTAAAGAAGAGAATGCAATATACCTATGAGTTGAAGCAGTCTCCAGCTTCTGCGCATAAAGCCAATTGGGTCCGTAGAAAACAAAAGTCCAAAAAACCAAGACTATGAATGGAATTAGCCTCTTGTCTCTTTTGAAGAGAAAATTCAATGAAACCAATGCTCCAAAAACTAAAATCGAGATACCAATGATTAAACTAGTAACACCTGAATCCGTAATACCACCTTCTTCCCTTATATACAAAATTGGAGACCTGGCAACATTTCCAATTGAGGTAAAGAATGTTTGCCAGGTTTTACCTTCCAGTGCCATTGTAAGGTAGGAATTTGCAGAACCCGCAACAGCGCCACTGGCCGAATCACTGCTTGCAAGCATGAATCGAAACACCAGAAACACAGAAGTTATTAAAATCGAAATTCTTACATACTTTTTGGTCCTCTTTAAATCTGACTTTGCAAACAATCCAAGTATCTCCCAAAGCAATATGACAAATGCCAATCCCATTGCCCTCCACATATCCATGGAAATAGCCGCAAAAAGAAAAAGTAACGAAGGAAACACCCATCTAAGCTTGTTTGAGTTGTATGATTTCAGATAGAAGTAGAAACTAGTCAGTGCAAACAACATCATCATGCCAATTCCTCTCACCCAACTAAATGCCTCTAATCCGCCGATAAATGGCGCTGAAAGCAAAACTGCTAGATAGGCCACACGCCGCTTTGGGGGAAACAACTGTCTAGTAACTAGGAAAATCAAGGGCAGCAACAATAGACGCAAAACATATCCGAAGAATTGATGGGTTTGGTATGAATAACCCAAGAAATTAAAAGATAGATAGTCGAAAACAACTGCACCAATTCTCCCCCTGGCAACTCCGAGTGAGTCGAAGTTGTTAATCAAAGCCGGAGTAAATCTTTGCATCCATACAACCTTAGCGTCATCCCTCCAAAAGTAAAAGTCAAAAGCCTTGCCGTATGATAGGGTAGAAAGAGATACTACCAGAATTAGAAATGCAATTTTTACTGCATTGTTTTTTGCAAAACCAAACAGAGTGTTAAATATCTTCATAAAATAAACTTTGCAAAATCATCAACCCTAGTGTCCCAAGACCAATTTTGCTTAATCATTTCAACAGCCTCTTTAGAATACTTTTCATAGGTTTTTTTACTTTCTAATAGATTCAAGCAAGCGTCTGCAAAAGCATTTTTATCACCTATGGACACCTTAACCATTCCACTGGGGTAATAGTCCTTGTAGGAAGGGAGATCGAAACCAACTGCCGGCTTACCAAACACCATAGCTTCTGCAGAAGCCATCCCACCACTATCAAAATATGCGGGATGAACAACAATTTTTGAATTGTTAAATAACTCCAACTTATCATCACCATCAAACAAGTAACCCATTAAAACGATATTCTTTTTCAATTTAAGAGATGAAATCTTTTGTTTGACTTCTTGCATCAATGGCCCGTCCCCAACCATTGCTAGTTTTGCGTTAGGCATTTTACCGACTACCAATTTCCATATCTCAATCATCTCCACCACGCCTTTTTGCGGGTGAAACCTGCCTTGAAAAACAGCCTCAAAACCTTTTTTCGATTTTCTACTCTTTTGAAATTCCAATGCCTTTTTAACATCCACAGCTCCATACATGACAAAAACCCTATTTCTTTTATCGTGTTGCTTGAATTCTTGCACCTCACCTTTGTTATTAACGTTTACAAAGTCGGAATAAATTGAAACGAGAGGTTTTGTTGTTTTTTGAAAAAACCAATACGGTAAAGACGCAAGTCTGTATCTTGAGCCTCCCTCCAAACTGAATCCTTTAAAAGGATTGGGCGCGGTTTGATACCATGATGCAACCCAAACTGATTTATTTTTAATCTTCCAAATCAGAGCTGGGAAAACATCCATCCAAAATTCTGATGCAGAATAGACAATTGGTGAACCTCCCCGAGGAGACTTAAACAAACCCACATAAATTCCTAGAAGCACGGTGGAGAGATAGTAACCAATTTGGCCAAATACCCTAGCGCGTGAGATGTCAAATACATGCAAATCAATACCATCTAAATCTAGAGACATTCTCTCGCACATTCTTAGCCCTTCTTTAGTTAACCAAAGACTTACACTTGCTTTACTTTGAATTCGCCTGGCAATTTCAATAAATATCCGATCTCCACCTGAAACTCCATCACCCTGGGCCCCAAAAGCAATTATATTTATGCTTCTTTGACTTTTTCTTGACTTCATTTAATTACTTTTTTGTGGCAACGCAAAAAACTCCTACCCCACTATTCTTGATTGGAGCCAAGTCATTCAAGATATCAATTTTGTTTACAAGCCAAAAAGCAAAATTTAGAAGCAACGGTCTTTTCGGTTTTAATTCATACTTGTTTACTGAGGCTTTAAGAGATGGGCTTAATTTACCTGAATGAATAGCTCTTGCAGTCAAATTCACAATATAGTGATTAAATGGGAGGCACCAGTAGGTTAACGATTTGGTAGATAGCACTGAAAAGCCAGCAGACTCCATTACCGATTTTAAAACCTCTGGCTTATATAGCCTTATGTGTTTATTCCAAAGACCTGCAAAAAATCCTGATTCAATATGCTTGCCAGTAGTCCACTCAAGCACCCTATTGATTGGATCCCAAAACAATGGATAGTTGGCATTTGGAACGCTAATGCAAATTGTTCCGCCTTTAGAGAGAATTCTTCTTACTTCTTTAAGACATTTAACATCATCCGGTAAATGTTCAACCACCTCACTCATTACAATTTTATTGAACTGTCCAGTTTTGAATGGCGACTTTTTCATCAAGTCAGACCAAACAAACTTTATCTTTTTGCCTTTGAGGTTATTTTTAGCCGAAACCAACGCGTCTTTATCAAAATCTGTGCCTGTAAGAGTCAAATTTTTAATCCCTAAATTAGAAATCAAGTGGAGATAGTAGCCATCACCACAACCTACGTCTAGTATGTTGTCTCCAGGCTTTGGGTCTAGGTTTATAATTATGCTCTTGGCCCTTCTCTTTAAGGCCTGTCTCTTATACACATCT
>DBDT01000031.1 GCA_002293705.1 Candidatus Woesebacteria bacterium UBA925 | reverse complement strand
TAAATAATCTCACCATATTTCTACCCATAAAAACGCCAGTAAACAAGCTTACAAAGATACCCAAGGCTAGGGTGTATGCAAATCCCCTTACTGGCCCACTAACATTCAAAAAATTCCAATCAAGAGGGTTTGCAAGAATAAATGCAGCTATCAATGTAGCTATGTTTGCATCTCTGATTGAATCCCATGCTCTACCAAAAGCAAGCTCCATCGCAGCCGCAACCGGCAAACCTTTTGCTTTCTCTTCTTTAAACCTTTCAAAGGTTAGAATATTCGAGTCAACAGCCATACCAACGGAAAGCAAGAAACCTGCAATTCCAGGAAGGGTTAGGGTTATTGGTATAAGTTTGTAAATTGCCAAGGAGATGATTGCAAAACTAATCAAACCAATACAGGCAATTATTCCAAGTTTTCTATAAATCAGGATCATGAATGCTGCGACTAAACCAAGTCCAATCATACCTGCAGTCACACTCGCAACCACAGCGCTCTCACCAAGGCTCGCACCAATTGTTCGCTCTTCTACAAGACTGATTGAGACAGGTAGTGCTCCGGCAGTTAGCTGAACGGAAAGAGATTTCGCCGTCTCAACATCAAAATCACCACTGATCTGAGCTTTTCCGCCAATAATCTTCTCATTAACCACAGGAGCCGAGATAATCTGGTCATCCAAAACAATTGGGATTGGTTTACCAACATTTCTTCCAGTTAACTCTTCGAATTTTCTCGAGCCTTCATCTGTAAACTCAATCGAAATGACTGGAGCACCGCTTACAGTGTCGTATGCCACTCTGGCAGATCTTAGATCTGATCCAGTTAAATCAGTCGGAGCAAGCTCGTTTTCACCCTTAACCTCAGCAAACACTAATTGTGCTGTTTTACCTACCAACTGCTTAGCAGAATCAAGATCATCAATACCCGGAAGCTCAACCACTATCCTTTCGTTGCCCCCAAAGGAACTTCTCAACACACTAGACTCAGACACACCAAAAAGATTTACTCTTTTTTCGATTACACGCAACAAAGCCTCTACTGCCTCTTCTCTTTCGGCACCACTTCTACCCTCTAGATTTGCCTGATATGTAAGCCTGCTTCCCCCAACTAGATCCAATCCAAGTTTCAGATCTTGGTTTAGAAATGATTTTGAGAAGTTCTGATCCACATTAAACCCACCCAAAGAAAACTTAATTGGAAAATTACTTGGGATTGCAACATAGAGACAAAACAAAACAACCAATATTGAAAAGATAAATTTTAGTCTAGTATTTTTCATAATTTAGGAGTTTATAAGTACATCCTCATCACCTATAACCATAACCCTACTTGTTGATAGTATACCAAGAAGAAAAGGGTCTCTTCTTTTTTTTCTAAAGTCAAATTCTTCTCGACTCATCACAGTATAATTAATTTCCCTGGCACGCTTGCTCTCCTCAGCCCTAATTAATGCTGCAAGCTCAGGTAATACGACCTCACCGACAACAAGGATATCAACCTCGTCGTCCTTTTTTCTCTCTTTGTATCTGGCGAATCTTCCTGAAAACAAAAGGTGATTTATTCTTCCCAATTTTGACCTGTTGGATATTATTTGACTACCCAATCCAGTTGTTTTTGCCGTCATGGATATCAAATCTGCATAAAATGGGTAGTCTGGCCTAATTGAGTAATAGACCCTGTTACCTCTTGGTTCTTTTCGAATAATTCCAGCTTCCTCAAGTCTTCCTAACTCTCTTCTAACTGCATTAATTTCTTCTTTAATCTCCCTTACTATCGCACGGACATGATACATTTCATTTGGATTTCCATAGAAAAGCTGAAGAATCTTTATTCTAACTTTTGAAGTAATAATGTCCGTCAATTCTGCCATAGTTCATGATTTTAGGCAGGTTTATTATACTTATTGATACAACACTTCGTTGCCAATTGGAAGAGCCGAAATCCACACTTCTCCTCTTACTATTGGGAATTCTTGACCTTTTGAGTCATAAAATACTGTCCTATCAGTGAGTTTTGCCCGTCTCCATGTCCCTTCCACCATTTTGCCTTCTACAAAAAACATGGCTTTACCAGTTCCCAAGTTTTCGTAGTACATGTGATATTCCTTATCCACTGGACCCTTTTCAACGACAAACTGAATTATAAGATTCTTGGCAGAAATTTGAGTACCTTCATAATCCATATCCATGTGTGGCTTGTCTGCATGGAACCTAAGATACTTTCCGCTTGCAGAATCAAACTTCCAAGCTACATCGTAGTCTGGTTTATTTTTCCAGAAACTGTAAGAGACACTTGTTGCAGGAGCCCCTGCAAGGGTTAGGGAGTCTGCAAACTTCCAAGGCTTAAATGTCGATGACCAAGCCACACCTTTTTCGTCAGTTGCTCCAAAGCCTCTCTTTTTGGCCTCATCGAAAAGAAGGTCGGTGGAAGCCATGAAAGTGTGCTCATAAGCTGCTCCAGGAATTCTTTCAGCGTCTCTCCACATTGTTGGTACTCCAACATTTGTCCCACCATCCATAGTGTTGCCCTTGGCAGCTCGCCAACCCCAATCAGAAAGTAGTCTGAATGCATCAACTTCTCTAGTAACTGTGCCAACCGGCTTAACACCGCCTGGACAGTTTCCACAAATATTGTTTGCACCTCCTACGTGAACGAAAATTGGATTTAGGCCATATTCATACGCCCACTTGGCAAAGTAGACCCTGGCACTTCTAACAGGCCCAATGCGGACATCTTCGCTGGCTACATTGCAGTAAAAGACTCCCAAGAATCTTGTGATTCCACCCTCTGCCACTGCTTCGTAAATTACATCAGCTTTTGACAGTCCAGATTGAGGTCTTGAATCAAGATGATTCTCAACAATTGCCGTAATAGGTCTTCTGCCTTCCCAAATCTCGCGAACTGGTTTTGGATACATCATTCCATTCATTGGACACTCCTCTGTTCTAGGAAGATCAGTATTAAGTCTTCTTCTTGCTCCTGTTACCTCAGCTGGAGAGTCTGCAACTGTGATTTTGCTTGATGATGGGGCGAAGTAAAAATATGATCCTGCGAAACTTGCAACAAACAAAACAACTGACAAGAGCCAAACTGGCTTTAAACTAGCTTTTTGAACTTCTTGATCTAGTTGAGGTTTTGGCGAGACTTGATTAGTTGAGTTATTTTTCATTTTTGAATACTTGATAATGCTTTTTTAACAGATTCTTTCTCTTCAGGCGTAAACCTACCATTTACTCTAGCACGAACCACATCTTTTACATAAGTCTTACTTGTTTGTGCATAGACTAAGTGGGTAATAACCACACCATTACCAACACTATCAAGCATTGACAGGCTAAAGCTTTGATTTTGAAAACTACCTGAGACATTGTAAGAGACGATACCTAAGTGCTGCAAGGAGCGAGCTTTTTGTCTGTCTATTCTTTCTATGTTTTGGTACAAATCAGCTATCTCCGATTCGACCTTCTCTTTTGATCTTAATATCTTATTCAAAACTCCAAGAAGAGGCTGGTCTGAAACTTTGGTAAGTTTTTCAAATATTCTATAAATTTTAAGAATCCTTACAGACAAATAAAGATTCCAACAAAGCAGTAAGATTAAAGTGGCGATAATTATCGGTTGCACTGTGGGTAATTATTTAGCTCAAGCATTCTAGTTTGAGTTCAACAATTGTGTCAACGGTATAGAATAGACCGATGAGTCCAAGTAACATGAATAAAGTTTTTGAGGTATTTGAGAAATACCACGAAGTTATCCCCTTGGTTGTTTTTGATGACGACCCGTTTAAGATTCTAATTTCAACTCTACTTTCATCTAGAACAAATGATGACACCACGCTAATCTCGGCTCAGAGGCTTTTTGAGGTTGCGCCAAATTGTCAAAAACTAGCTAGTTTAAGCCCCGTGGAGATTGAAAAGTTAATATATCCTGTTGGTTTTTACAAAACTAAAGCAAAGCAGATACAAGAACTTGCCGTGAAACTTATTGAATTTCACAATGGTCAAGTTCCAAGAAATTTCGACTCTTTAATAAAATTACCGGGCGTAGGAAGAAAAACCGCCAATTTAGTTTTAAGCAGGGCTTTTGGGATAAAAGCCATATCTGTTGACACACATGCTCACAGAATCAGTAATTTGCTCGGGTGGGTTACAACAAAGACGCCGGAGCAAACAGAGGAGGAGCTGATGAAAATAATTCCCAAGAATTATTGGCCCGACATCAATAGGTTGTTTGTAGGTATTGGAAGAAAGTACAAAGGAAAAAAGCTAATCGAGTTTCTCGAAAGGGAGAGGCTTATATAGTTGGCTTGAGAGCCAACTAGTAAGCAGATATTGCAACAGCAAAGCCATTTTGGGCATACACACACCCCCACACATATTCTCCGCCTGTAAGTAGCTTCCTGTGCCCCAATGTGTTTTCCCACATTTCAACAGCATCAAGAGGTGAACTAGCTCCCATCAATAAAAATTCAGAAATATTGTACTTTTCAAATATCCACTTAAGGTCAGGCCTTCTTTCAGTTAAATTGGCAAAACCTGAGTGGCCATCAAGATTACCAAGATCCAACAGCTCGTTTAGCCTGATTGATGCAATTGTGCAAAGCTCATCTCTCTGACTTAAAGGCGAAACTCCATATGACTGCCTTTTTTTGTTAACTTCAGCCCACACAGATGGACCAGAAAATACTGTTGTCTTAGGGGCAATTGAGGGTGCATGCTTGACTGTGCGTTGAGTTGCAGGAGATTGAGTTGGTATTGGCACGGAAGAAGCAAGTTTTTGAGTTGAACCCATACTCTCTTGAAGAGAAATTATCGCGTTAACAGTGGCAACCTGAGTGCCAGTTGAATAACCAGTAAGATACAAGAAGACAAATAGACAGGTCGAACAAACTGAAAGAGATAGGTATTTAAAAGCTCTTAACAATAAACTTTCAGGTCTTGAAGGTTTCATGAATTAATAATAATAGTAACAGGACCATCAAGTTCGACTGAAATTTCCATGTAGTTTCCAAAACTACCAGTTTGCACACCAATACCCACATCTTTAAGTTTTCCCACGAAATCGTTATACATTTTTAAAGCCAGCGTAGGCTCTGCTGCTTTTAAAAAAGATGGCCTGTTTCCGTCTGACAAATCAGCGGCAAGAGTAAACTGTGAGACGAGTAGGATTTCTTGTTTTAAATCCAAAACAGAGCGATTCATTTTTCCAGATTCGTCACCACTAAGCACTCTAAGCTTGGAGAGTTTTTTTGCCATTAGCTCAACAGTTTGATCACTGTCTCCTTTTTCTGCACAAAACAATACAAATAAACCCTTTTCAATCTGACCTACCACTTCTGAGGTGTCCTTTCTTTTAACCACAGCCGCACTTACCCTTTGTACAACTAGTTTCATAAACTTGAGGCTATCACAGAAAACTAGCAAATAAAAGAATACTACTGATTTTGTTCCATGAAGTTAACAAGAAGAGATTCATGCATTTTTATGATCTGAATTTCTACTTCTGGATCTTTTTCGGGAGACAAAATGTCTCCGTAGGTTTTAACAATTCCACCCTTTTCATCTATTATAGTCATCTGAACAACAGCATCCACCTCCCCACCAGATTTTGTTGTATGCGAGACCAAAATCAACACTCCTTGGTGTTTATCAGGTAAATAAAGTTGGTAATTGTAATTGTGCATCACTCGGCCATCAACAAGTGCCACAAAACTCTCTTTCAGACTAAGGGCGTTAACATCTCTTGAGCCGGGATCAATAAGTCCTTTTACCCCATCAAATTCAGCAGACAGGGTTGCTGTATCGCGAATTTTATTTTCTATTTCTGCAGAGACTAGTTGCAATCTAGCTGGAACCTCCAAGCTTATACTCGAGTTGTAATTACCTTGTCCTTGGTCGAACACAGGACTCTTGCCTCCTTCTTGAGTTGGATAGAATCGTATTTCTTGCAATTCTGTCTCGCCGGTGTCCCCCTCCTTCTCAACTTTCCGCCTAAAAATGACCCTAGAAACACCCTCCGGTATCTGTTCACATTCTTGCAAATCACCAATGGACTCTCGATAAATCTGAACTATTTCTGCCCAACTCTTTTCTCTTCCATCAGTTATCCTTTCAATTGATACCCTAAAGTCACCGAAGTCCTTAGTATTTCCAGTCTCATTTGTCTGCAAAACATCACCACCCCTCTTGGCTCTATTTGCATCAACCCCACTTGCAAATTCCTCTGAAACTCTTGCAATTGGGTTTCTGGTAGCCACTACCGCTGCACCCCCAATTAACCCACCAAGGAAAGTTCTCCTATCCAACATCGGATCTTTTCCTCCATTTGGTTCCATAAAACAAATATACACTTTTTTGTGCTTTGGGGTCGTAAGCCAGGTTCTGTTTTGAGTCAATCATCTGTCTATGCCCTGAAGCTTTAGTGTGACTCGGGAAAGAGACCGTCTTTTGCACACAATTCGCAGGTTGCAGCTGGGGGGATTGCCCGTTTCACCTATGGCTATTACTAGTCACAGCTCGTCTCTGTTGCTCTTGGCAAAAGTTAATTCTTTTGCCATTCCTACAAGTAGGACACCGTATTTACTTGCGTAAACCCGCTAGATTTAACTAGCGCACCACCTCTTTCTGCTGCCTGGACTTTCCTCTCCTTTCGGAGCGATTGACCGCCCCAAAGCATACTATTTTAACACGTTAGGGGCAGCTTAAGCCTTTTTGAAGTAAAACTCTTCTAGAAGTACTAGTATCACAATAACCACAGGAACAGACAGAATTGCCCCTACAACACCTGCAATTTGAAACCCAACAATCAATGAAAAGAGAGTAACAATTGGATGCACCCCAGCTGACTTTTGCATGATTTTAGGCACTAAAAGATAAGCCTCAAGCTGTTGAATCAAAAAGGTAAGAGCAATTACTGCCAAGCCAGTAAGTGGCGTTACACCAAAACCTACGATAATTGATGGAATCGCAGCTGCAATTGGGCCAACATTTGGAACTGCCTCTAATAGTCCAGCTAAAAGAGAAAGGGGAAGAGCATAGGGAACACCAAGAAGAGTTAACCCAATAAAGGTTGCAATACCAATACAGACCATCAATATAACTTGCGCCCTAGCCCAACCTGAGAGTCTAAATTCTAGTTTTTCTAAAATTCCAGTAAGCCTTGTGATTTGTTCCTTGGAAAAGAAATTTTTAAGCTGTGAGTCAACATCTCTTCTTGCCAAAGAAAAGTAAAGACCAAACAAAAGGACTGCCAAAAATGCAAAAAGATTTGTGGCAACCCCCAAACTAATCCTTAATATTTGCCCAGGCAGTGCACCAAGCTGGGAGGTGATCTCACGAGTACCCTCCTCAACAACACCAGTTGGGATGTTTAAATCAGAAAGATATCTTGGAAGCGCTTGCGTGAAGCTTGCAGTCTGTTCCACTAAAGCTGGAATCAATGCAGCTACAGTAAAGACAATAAAGGCAATCATTCCAAAATAGACCAAAAGGACTGATGCAACTCTAGGTACTTTTGCCTTCTCAAGCCTAGTGATTGTTGGATTTAGAATAAGCATGATTAAAAGTGCCACCAAAACTTGCACCAATAGGTCTCTAATGGTGAACAAAAACCACACACCTCCACCCAAAAAGAGAGTGAAGAGAATTGTTTTGTGAGATATTTCAATTTTTCTAGGCATTTGATCTATTTTGTTATTGTAACCACTTTGCCACAGTCTTTTCCAACTCAAGATTAAAGTTTTCTGATTTTACATCAAAAGGGGTGTTACTTTGTGCTTTAAACCAAGTGGCCTGTCTTTTTACATATGAGATTTCATTTTTTCTCCATGTATTCAAAAAAGATTCCCAGTCAATCTCACCTTTAAGATGCAAAAACGCCTCTTTGTATCCAATTGCTGTCCCCGCAGGCAAATCAGCATAAGAAATAAGACCCACCGCCTCTTTCATAAAACCTTCATCTAGCCTATCTTGTATCGATTTTTCAATTACTTCTTCGTAGTATTCCCTGGGGTATTTAAAATACAAATACAATAGGTCACAGCTTAGTGGCTTGAGTGTTACTGAAGTTTTTGATCTTGTCTTTTCAATTGCCCTAACCAGTCTTGTTGGATTTTGCCTGTCTGATTGGTTTAACAAGTTATACCCATCAGGATTTTCTGACAAAAGAATTTGAGTTAACTGCTCAACTGACATGACTGAGAGTGTCGACCTAAGCCCCGGTTCAGCTGCAGCAAATTGCGCCCCATTCAAAATCATCTTGATGTAAAGTCCAGTTCCACCAACAAGAATAGGAAGCTTGCCACAAGACCAGGTCTCTTCAATTTGAGATCTTGCAAAGACTGAAAAATCAAAGGAATTTATTTTCTCATCAGCTTCACACAGATCGTAGCCGTGTATCTTAACTCCGTCGGTTTCATATATCACCCTACCCGAAGTTTCTATTTTCTTGTAATCCTTAAGGCCAGAAAGTTTGCCGGTTCCAATGTCAAAGTGTTTGTAAACCTGACGTGAATCACAAGAGATAATAACTCCCGAAAATTTTTTAGCCAGGTTGATTGCTGATTTTGTTTTGCCAGATGAAGTAAGTCCACCAACTACCAAAAGCTTACCTGCAGGTTTTTTGAGGTTAGTACTAATTTCCATTACCCAATGTAATTGAAAGTTTACTAGCAAGCTCCACAAGCTGCTTTTTTCGAATAACAAGCTCAGGATTGGAGTTGATGATTTCAGAGGCTTTATTCAACATCTCTTGAGACTTACCCATATCAGACTTTGCAAAAATCTCAGCAAGACCCATGTACCCACCCGAAGACCAAACATCTTTGTTGTACCGATATTCATCAGTTGCAATAAGCTCTGTAATTAGTTTTTCAACTGAAGCACTGTCACCCTGCCCCATTTTAAGCTCACACAAACCCAAGTGGATTTTTATATCAAGTAGAACAGCTGGCCTGTTGTGTGATTCCATGGGGTTATTAGTCTGAGCCTCTACTGCTTTGTAGTAGTTTTCCCTTGCCTCTACTAGCTGATCAAGCTGCACAAGTACTTTAGCAAGATTAAAATAAGGGATAGATAGGTGCCCACCTCTTCTCTCGCATATCTCCACAGCCGATTTGGCCGAGTATTTTGCCAAAATTAAATAATCCTGCTCTCCAGTTTGAGCATAAAGATGTCTTAAGCAAAGAGCTCGCGCACTTTGCACTTCAGCAAAACCATCATAATTATTTTCCGACAAAAATTCAGCCTGTGCTTCATCTAGCTTTTTTAAAGATTCAACAAATTGACCTGATTCCCTAAGCGAGCCTGCCTCAGAGTGTAGTTTTTGACCAATAGTCATTAATTTATGTTACAAGTTTATCTTAATACCTGCTTTTTGAGTTTCTTGCCTGGAGTAAACCTAGGAGATTTGTGTGTTTTGATGGTTACGTACTTTTCAGTATTAGGCACCTTTACAGTTTTACCTTTCATGGAGATTACTCTAAATGTTCCAAAACCAGATAGTACAACCTTCTCACCCTTACCAAGGGTTCTACCTATTTCATTCAAAAATACATCAACTGCTTCTTCGGCAATTCTTTTGGTAAGATGTGCTTTTTTTGCAACCACATCTACTATCTCTCGTTTGGTCATCTTGGGCAAATCGTAAACCCAATTAAAGAAAAAGTCAATATAACGGGAAATTAGTGAGCACTGGTAGTGGCTTGTGCCCTAGTTTCGCGCAAAACTGTAACTTTAATTTGTCCTGCATATTCAGCTTCTTTGTCCAATCTTTTTGCAATATCACGAGCTAGAACAACCATGGCATCATCATCAATTTCGTCTGGATTAACAACCACTCTCACATCGCGTCCTGCTTGGAATGCTACAGCTGACTCAACACCTCTAAAGCTTTGAGAAATTTCTTCAATCTTGCTCATTCTTTTAACATAGTTTTCGTGAGGCTCGTATCTTGCGCCTGGTCTTGAACCAGAAATTGCGTCAGCAACCCAAACAATGAGAGATTCCATTGAAGAAAATGGCCTGTCTTCGTGATGCTCAGCAATGATATTCACCACCTTTTTAGGTAGATCGAATCTTTTTGCCACCTCTACTCCTTTTTGAATGTGGGTGCCTTCATCGTCTGTGACAACTTTACCAATGTCATGCAATAGTCCACCAAGTCTTACTATCTCCACCTCTGCACCAAGCTCTCGTGCAATGCTCATTGCAATTTTGGTCTCTTCAATTGTGTGAAGTGCTAGGTTTTGACCGTAAGAAGTTCTGAATTTGAACTTTCCAATCATTCTAATTAGCTCAATTGGCAGATTAAACTCACCAACCTCTTCAACAATCTTCTTACCTTCCTCCAAAAGAACATCATCCATGCTTGAGGTAACTTCAGAAACAACTTCTTCAATTCTAGATGGCTGGATTCTTGCATCTTTAATCAAAATCTCTAGAGACCTTCTGGCAATCTCTCTTCTAATTGCATCAAAACTTGACAGTCTAACCTCATTAGTTTCATCAATTTCGATCTCAACCCCAGCAGCTTTTTCAAAAGCTCTGATGTTTTTACCTTCTTTACCAATAATCCTACCTTTGGTCTCCTCATCAGGAACCCTTACAGTTGAGATTGTGTACTCAGCGGTATACTTGGTTGCTCCATGCTTCATGGCATCAATCAAAATCTCTCTTGATTTTGCTGCAGCTTCAAGTTTGAACCTCTCTTCGGCGTTTCTAATCCTTTTTGCCATCTCTGAAGTCAAATCTTTCTGAAGCTCATCTAGAAGCATCTTTTTTGCCTCATCAGCAGTTAGCCCTGAGACTTTTTCTAATTTTTCAACTAGTTCTTGGTGGAGGTCATTTGTTGTTTTTGTCATAAGCTCACGTATTTTAGAGATCAAACGGTCATTAGTCAATCGATTTTGCCAAAAAATGGGCAGAAACAGCTTTATTTATAGCTGAAATCTTAAAACCTTTTCGCGCCAGAAACATTTTTGCCTTTTGTTGGGCTAGCTTAGGCGCAATCCCATCCCATTTTCTAGAGTTTTTGCTCAAAAGGCTAATACAAGCCCCTTCTTCGTCTTCCCCAAGTAGCCCTGCGGCGTCCTCCGGTCTAACCCCTTTTTGTCTCAACTTAAACATTAGGGCAGTATTTGAAACTGGCTTCATTCGTCTTTGGCTTGAGACAAAGTTCTCAGCAAATTCTCGGTCATTGAGAAGCTTTAGTTGATATAGTTTTTCTATGGTCTTTTGCACCAATTCAGACTCTCCTTTTAATGAGAGCTTTTCTCTCATTCGCTTTTCTGAGTAGGACCTGGCTGCAAGAAGTCTAAGTGCGTAGGCCAAAAGACCTTGTTGTGAAAAATTATTCTGCCTCGGCCTCATCTTCAGGCTTTTGATCTCCGACTTCAGTTGGCAACTTCTTACCAGATGCTATTTTTTCTCTGATCTTTGCCTCCACTTCCTCAGCAATTTTGGATTCTTCTTTTAGCGCCATCTTAGCTCCCTCTCTTCCTTGAGCCAAAACTTTGCCATTGTAATTGAAAAATGAACCACTCTTTCCAATGATTCCAAGATCAACCGCAACATCAAGAAGTCCTCCCATTTTTGAGATCCCTTCTTCATTTGTGATATCAAACTCCGCAACTCTTAATGGAGGAGCTACTTTGTTCTTAACTATTCTTGCCCTGTGTCTTCCACCAACTACAAGCTCCCCTTCTTTAATGGCATCAATTTTCCTGACATCAATTCTAATTGTTGAATAAAACTTTAGGGCCAAACCTCCTGTTGTTGTTTCAGGGTTTCCAAACATCACACCAATTTTTTGTCTCAATTGGTTGGTAAATATCAAAATTGTTTTAGATTTGGAAATTGCTCCAGTTAATTTTCTTAATGCCTGACTCATAAGTCTTGCCTGAAGACCCATCACTGCATCCCCCATCTCTCCTTCAAGTTCAGCTCTTGGAACAAGTGCGGCTACCGAGTCAACAACAATTACATCAAGTGCTCCACTTCTAACTAGTGTCTCGGTAATCTCCAAAGCCTGCTCACCTGTATCTGGTTGGCTCAAAAGAAGATCATCAAGATTCACACCAATTGCCTCAGCTCTTCTTGGGTCAAGCGCATGCTCTGCATCAATAAAAGCACACTGGCCACCTCTTTTTTGCGCCTCAGCAATTACGTGAAGACAGAGTGTTGTCTTTCCCGATGCTTCAGGTCCATAGATCTCGATTATTCTTCCCCTGGGGAGTCCACCAACCCCAAGTGCAACATCTAAAGCCATTGATCCAGTCGGGATTACTTCAATCTCCCCCATGGTCTTAACCCTCTCACCAAGTCTCATGATTGATCCACGACCATATTGTTTTTCAATTTGGTCCATAGCCATTTTAATGGCGGCAAGTCTTGCAGATGAGTCTGACTCTCTGTGTGGAGTTGCGATTGTTTGCTTTTCTTTCGGCATTTCTATTTGTATACCACCTGGTGAAAGGGCTAGCAATAGGCAAGCATGATAGAATTGCGACAAACGGGGTATAGTTTAGAGGCAGAATGCGCGCATGGGGTGCGCGCGGTCCAGGTTCGATTCCTGGTACCCCGACACAAAATAATTTATAACCAAGTAGAATTAATATAAATTTACTGCAACCGTCTCACGCGATACGAGCACACAATTTGCCACCGCGTTGCGGTGGCAAATATACTAGGTTTCTGGTTTCTGTAGCTTCTCAGAATAGCGCAGGCCAATAATCCTCATTTGTGCCAAAACCAATCTAATAGTTCGATGGTCAACATCGGCTTTATCAAGACCACCAAGGTTTACAATAGGCCTACCTTGTACATCACGGAGATATACCGTCATTTCAAAAAGATTGTCTTGTAGTACGTTAACAAAGGTGAAGTCCAGGTGGTACTCAGACAATGCTTCTATCAGTTGGTCCCAAGTCGCCCAATCCAATGTTCTAGTTAGGTGACCATAGAGTCCTTGCGGGTCTTCTACTTCAATCTTGTTACCATCAGAATCCACTGCCGACCATTCTGTTGATGTGGTAAAAATAACTCTGTCCGGAATACTAAACTGGCCACCATCGCTTTTAAGAAATGAGTCGTCAAGTTTAAAAATCAAGGTGCCGCCAGGGTTATTAAACGGATCAGTTATACACACTTTATCCACCTGACTCCAGTTAATCAAGATATTACCTCTTTCCCAATATGTTACATGCAGAATTTAACACGATTATTCTAACACAAAATCACCCCTACTTAAAAAATAGGGGTGATTAGTTTTACAAAAACTGATGTCCTTAGTTTTCGACTGGGACGCTCAAGCTTTCATATACTTCTTTTTTAACAAAAGTAGTTAGATTTACTCCATCAACAGTCGCTCTTAGAGCATATCTGGTTTGCAAATCTCCACTCTTAGTTTTTCTTTCATAAATCTTTTTCTTTACTTGGGAGACAGGCACGACGGAAAAGTCTCTAGTTTTTACGTTATAGAACTTTACTTCGTTCAATTGTGCCTCACCTCCTTCACGCTCCACCATACGCGAGCTTCTTTGAGCTTGTCAAGCACAAAGAAAAAGGACTAAGATGAAATATGGCAAAAAAGCTCAAGTCGACGGCCGAAGTTTACTTACGAAATTTTATTTTTGGTGTTGAAGATAGCTTGGTTTCAACAGTAGGACTACTGTCTGGAATTGCTGTAGCTGGAGTTTCGACTGCAACTATTTTTACAACTGGAGTAATTCTTGTTTTGGTTGAAGCCTTTTCAATGGGTGTTGGAAGCTTTCTTGCGGAGGACAGTACGGAGGACTTAATTGAGAAGAAAAAAAAGACAGATAAGTCGGCAGTAGCAGGAGGAGTAGTGATGTTTATCTCCTATGCAATAGCAGGCGTCATCCCGCTACTACCATACGTAATATTCCCCAAAGAGACAGCATTCATAATTTCAGTCTCACTTACACTTGTTGCTCTTTTTGGTCTTGGTGCAATAAGTGCAGCACAATACAAAGGAAAGGTTGTCAAAAGAGGCGTGAAAACAATGGTTCTAGGAGGTCTTGCAATTGCTGCTGGTGTTCTTATTGGTTCACTTCTTCCAGTTTCTTAACCATTTCCCAGTACTCTGGATAAATTAATTCTACAGACTTGTCTAAACTTCTCTTCATTTGTGGGAATATTGTTCCTTCTCGTGCACTTACATTTTCCAAAAACCAAAACACCCTCTCACTTTGGCCATACCCACTTGTTGGTGGCATTCCATATTCAAGCATTTCAACATAATCAATATCCATCATCTGCGCCTCATCATCCCCTGCATCACGCGCTTTTTGCTGGTCTAGAAATCTTCTGTATTGGTCTGTTGGATCATTCAACTCACTATAGCCATTACCAAGCTCGGTACCAGCAATAATAACCTGGAACCTTTGAGTGACTGTTGGATCAGAAGTGTCTGACTTGGCAAGCGGAGAAATTGACACAGGATGGTTAACCAGAAATGCTGGGCCTGCAATTGTTTTTCTTACAACCTTCCAAAGATTGTCCACTACCCTACCACGATCAGCTGATTCCTCTAAAAATACCCCAGCATCATTTAGTCGTGCCTTCAATACTTCCAAACTATCCTTTTCAATATCCACCTTGTGGTAGGAGTTAACTGCGCTCCTGTAATCAATCTCTGGCCAATCAGAAGACAGGTCAAACTCATAGCTACCTTTGGTGAACTTAGTCTTACCGTATACATTTTCTGCAATGTATCTGAACATATTTTTAACCAACTCCATGTTGTGCCTGTAAGTGGCATATGCCCAGTACCACTCAACCTGGTAGTACTCTTGAAGGTGCTCATCATCAATGCCCTCGTTTCTAAAATTAGGACCAAGTGTATAGATTTTTTCAAAACCTGCAGAGATTAGTCTTTTTTGATACAACTCAGTTGATATTCTTAAGTAGAAATCCTCGTCTAAGGCATTGTGGTGGGTCACAAAAGGCTTTGCATCGGCTCCCCCGGTCACATGCTCCATGATTGGAGTTTCAACCTCTACAAAACCATTGTCAGCTAAAAACTGTCTATTTGCTTTCCAAAACTTGGCCTTTCTTAAGAACAAATCCTTGGCGGATGGATCCATGATCATCTCCAGATATCTTTTTCTAAACCTTGTCTCGGGGTCAGTTACTCCTTCCCATTTTTCAGGAAGTGGTCTGATTGATTTGGAAAGAATAATTAATGAAGTTGCCTCAACCGATATCTCACCTCTACTGGTTTTTATAAGTTTCCCTGAAACCTGAAGGAAATCTCCAACATCTACTAAAGAAAGTTGGTCATAGCCAAGACTGGTGCTGCTCGCACTCAAAACACCCTCTTTCAAAAACAGCTGTATGTCCCCACTGCTGTCCCTTAAGTGGCCAAAGGAAAGTGCTCCATGCTCTCTAAAGCTCATTAGCCTACCCACAATAACAACCTGCGAGCCTTCTAGATCACCAAACTTTTCAATCAGTTCAGAATTTTTGTGAGTAAAATGTGACTCAGCAGGAAAAGGAGAGAATCCCAACTCTACAAGCTTGTTAATCTTTTCAAGCCTTACTCTTCGAATTTCATTCAATGTGTTGCCACTCATATGAAGCTAGTATATCTCATTTTCTAACTCAAACTAGACAGAAACTCAGGAGCTAAAAACAACTTCAGTACAGATAGTAAGATTATCGCTTTGGAGATTGCTTGGCACGCCTTGACTTTCCACCCTTACCAGCTTGTCTTCGCTGCCTCTCTCTTGAGTCTCTGGTAAGTAGTCCTGCTGATTTTAATGCTGGCCTGAAAGCTGTTTCGTCCATTGCAGAGAGGGCTCTTGCAATACCATGAACTACTGCTTCAAGTTGGCTTTGCTTACCACCACCAACAACCTTGGCTGTCACATAAAACTTACCCAAGACTCCAGTTAGGCTAAGTGGTCTCTGCCAGACAGCTGTTGCAGCTGCTCCAGGAAAATAAGTTCCAATCAACTTATCGTTGACCTTGCTTTCCTTGTCGCCTTTGTAAACTCTCACTCTTGCACTGGCAGTTCTTCTTCTGCCCACGGCCTGCACATAATCAACAGGTGTCTTAACTGCTTCTTTGGTTTTTGCTTTGGCTGCCATATTTATTTAGTAATTATTTGTTTTCTTCAAATCTAAGTCTTGCCATTCTTTGTGATCTAAGTCTATTTGCAGGAAGCATATTGTACACTGCTTGCTCTAAAATGCGATTAGGTGCAATTTTTCTAAGCTTCTCCACAGATACTTCTTTGAATCCTCCTGGAAAACCTGAGTGCTTTTGATAGACCTTGTCTTTGTTTTTTCGTCCAGTAAAAACAACGGCCTCACCATTTTTGACAACAACACGATCTCCGCTGTCCATGTGGGCGCTGTAGTTAGCCTTGTGCTTACCCATCAAAAGAGTTGCAATCTGTGAGGCAAGTCTTCCGACCACCTTACCTGTTGCATCTACTGTGTGGGTAGACCTGACTACTTCACTTTGTTTTGGTTGATATGTTTTTTTCATATTTATCTTTTACAACTTCAGGCATCAAGCCTTTTTTACTTTGCTTGATACCTGTTTTGTACTAGATTTTTCGGCCTCAGCTTGAGCGACCTTTTCAAATGACCATTCTATTCTGGCCATCTTGGATGCATCGCCTTTTCTAGAAACCATAGAGAGTATCCTAGTAAATCCACTCTTTTTGCTTTCTGGAAAGACAGTTGCAAACAGTGCGTTGGAAGCTTTTCTGCTATTTCCAAGTAAAGCTGATGCTTTTCTTTTAGATGTAACAGAGCCTTCCTTGGCAAGACCAGCTAAAGTCTCAATCATTGGCTGAATGGACTTAGCCTTAGCATAAGTGGTACTCATGCTTCCTTGCCCAACAAACTGAGCTGCCATATTTCTAAAAAGTGCTTCTCGGGTGGTTTTGCTCCTCCCAAGTTTCCTTCCAAATACTTTTTTACGCATCTGAAAGTCTCACTCCTTTCTCAGCCAAAAGCTCGTTGATCATGTCAAGAGATTTGTCGCCGACATTTCTAACAGACAAAAGGTCTGCTCGTGGTGCGGCAATTAGCTTCTCAACTGTCTCGTAGCCTGACTTAATAAGCGCATTTGCTACTCTGGTTGGTAGACCCAACTCTTCAACCGAAAGCTTACCTACTCCAGCAGAGCTGGAAGTGGTGGCAACTGGTTGAGGTGCTACTGGCTTATGTGTTGGCGATATCAAGTGAGATAGGTAAGTTGATAGTACGCTAGCTGCTTCTTTGATGGCCTCGGATGGCTTTACGCTTCCGTTGGTCCAAACTTCCAAAGTTAGCTTGTCGTAGTTTGTGACCCTACCGACACGAGTTTCTTCAACTTTTGGTGTGACACGAACGACAGGTGAGTAGTTTGCATCCAAGTGGATGTAGCCTATCTCTGTTTGTTCTCTCTCTTCAGCAAGTTGGTATCCAACTCCTGATTCGATAGTCAAAGTTGCCTCGATTTTTCCACCTTGAGCCAAATGAGCAATCACCATTTCTGGGTTTGCAATTGTAACTCCAGTTGGAACCTTAATATCTCCAGCCTTCACTTCCCCTGGGCCTTTTGCAGACAAAGTAGCCTTCACCGGATCCGTACCTTTGTACGAAACCGCAACCTTTTTAAGGTTGAGGCAGAAATCAAGCATGTCCTCTCCAACACCTTTAAGGGTAGAGAATTGATGCTTAACTCCCTCGATTGTTACCGCAGTTATAGCGGCTCCAGGAAGAGAAGTAAGAAGTACTCTCCTTAGGGACTGTCTCTTATACACATCT
>DBDT01000090.1 GCA_002293705.1 Candidatus Woesebacteria bacterium UBA925 | reverse complement strand
ATGTGTATAAGAGACAGATATAATACTGAATGGAAATTGATAGATATAAAATCACAATTTATACAAAAAATCCTGATCAGCTTCAAGAGTTTTACCGTGATGTGATTGGGTTTAGTTTTGACTGAAAGATGGATATGCCTGATGACTATGGTTATGTGTTTAAGCTTGCCGACAATTTAGAACTTTACATCTCATACCATTCAGAAGTGGAGGGGGCAAACAAAGACACGCTTCGTCACATTTTTGATTTTAGAGTTGGGGATGTTGACCAAACATTTGAAGAGATCATAAGTCGATATCCAAATTTAAACATTATCGCCAAACCATTTGATGCACCATGCTCAAGAGTGGCAACATTTGCCGATCCTGAGGGCAACTGTTGGCAGATAAGCCAGAGGGCAAACTCTGTTGATTGCGAAATTTAATTAGGCAAAACCAAGGCCCACCTTGCTTTGGTTGTGTCTAATTGATTGAAAAGGGGATATCAAACGTGGGACCAGTTCTGTTGACGTATTTTGCCTGCGCAATTGCTGTCGTTGTAATTTACCTAAGGCTCTATCTGATTTCGGTTGAAAATGGTACCGAGTTTGGAATGTTCGTCGATCTTGTCCATCCTGTGATGCAGGTGGCTATGTTTGTCAGCGTCTTTGATGTCGCCGACCCACTGGGCCAAATTTTGGACATCATTGGGGTAGTGTTGTTTGCCCTCGCCACTTTTCCATTTGCTCTGAATATTCTTTTCCAATTGGGTAAGCGCGGCGGGCAGTGGAAACCAAAACTTCTCAAGTGGTTTGACTTGGGAGAGTCTGTAACCGATAGCGTGATCCATGCAGTGTTATGTGTGGGCATGGCACACATGTTTTTGCCACACTCCATCCAGTCTGAGTGGCTAAATAAGATGCTTACCTTGCTGTACGTCGTGTTCTTTTTCATCTACGCGCTTAAATTGGCAGAACAGCTTGTGTTCACCAATAAGCCGGTTATGCGCTTTTTGGCATACTGGGTTCTGAATGGTGCTAGAAGCAGGTATGTGTTCAATCAGCCGGACTGGCCACTGGTCATGAAGATTGTCGCACACATAATCATGTTTGTGACCATGATTGTGCATCCTTGGGTTCACAATATACCCAACATGCACATCCATTAAGTCTATGTCTTGGCCGGCCTTGCCGGCCAAGAATAACACCTTGGTGTTAAACTACTTCAATGAAAGATCTTAAAAGTAAGATTCTCGTTTCTCTTCTGAAGCTTATAAACCACATATTTAGCAAAGTTGGACTAGATATACCTCCGGTCGTTGGGGTGTGCGCGATTATTAAAAAAGGCGAAAAGATTCTGGCAATTAAGTTAAGTTATAGAAATGGACTAGCTCTTCCAGGTGGGAGGCTTAATAGAGAGGAATCTTTGGAGAAAGGGGTAGCTCGGGAGATAAAAGAGGAAACAGGTGCTACTGTTAAAAAGCTCTCCTATAATCAAAGCTTTGCTCTGAAAAAAGATAATTTAGTTGGACTTAATGTTTGTTTTGATGTGGAGCTTGAAAACTATAACAATCTAAACTCATCAGATGAGGGTGAGCCTGTTTGGGTTACTCCAGCTGAGTTTGTAAAAAGGTCTGCTTACAAAGACAATGCAATGATTGTGAAGCGACACTTTAATATACTTTAAGAGATTATGAAAATAGTTAAAACCAAAACATCAGATGGATATCACTTCTCAGGGCTATATAGCCCAAGTTCTAACTCCTAAAGAATAATCATTCATATACACGGAATGGCGGGAAGCCTAATTCTTAATCAGTTTTATGAGCAAATGCACTCTATGTATCCACAGAAAGGTATATCGTTTTTGGTTGGAGAGCATAGAGGGACTGGAATCATTACGCCATTTGTTCACGATACGACAGATGGGGTTTGTGGAAATGCATTTGAGATATTTGAAGACAGCGTAGTGGATATCGATGCTTGGATAAATTGCGCAATTGATATGGGGTATGAGGAAATTTGGCTTCAAGGCCACAGCCTGGGGCCGTCAAAAATGGCGTATTATGCTTCCAGGGATGCAGTTAACCTTAAAGTTAAAGGCTTAATTTTTATAAGTCCTTCAGACATGGCAGGACTTGTTAGAACACCTGATGCGATAGGCTTACACCAGTCGATGTTGTCCGAAGCAGAAGCTCTAGTGTTGGAAGGCGGGAGTAAGTCTATTTTAAGTATTAGTATGTTTGATGGTGAGATGCTTTCAGCACAAACATACATAAACTTTTTTTCAGATAATTCAGCTTGTGCAATCTTTAATTTTGGGCAACCACAATTTGGTTGGGAGATTGTAAACAAAATTAAACTGCCAACACTTGCAATAACTGGAACCAAGGATGATGGAATAGTTCCGGTCTGTGATCCGCATAAAGCAATGAAGACACTTGAAATGGAGCTTAAAAATTCAAAGGAAGTTAAAACTTTAGTTTATGAAGGAGCTGAGCACAGTTTTGATGGTTTTGGTCAAAAGATCGTCGAAGATGTGTCTTTTTTCGTAGGATTGACATAAATAACACCATTGTATATTTGGTATTATTATTAAACACTATTCATGTCTCGAAAAAAGTTTTTATTAGCTGTTCTTGTCTTTTCCTCCTTTAGCTTTTTCGCTGGAAAATCTTTCTCTGATTTGGTTGATGGGTCGGAGACCGAGAAGATAAATCCTTACCCTTTCATAGATTTAAGCAGAGAGTATATTCTGTCTCTTATACACATCT
>DBDT01000040.1 GCA_002293705.1 Candidatus Woesebacteria bacterium UBA925 | reverse complement strand
AGATGTGTATAAGAGACAGGAGATGAGTTGGCGATACTTCCCGCAGGAAGAGTTACAGAACCTGAGGAGACGGTAATACCATTAGTAAATGTCCAGGCTCCTGAGATTGACTCATTTTGAGCAACTCTAGTAATTCCACTTGATGCGTAGTCAATTGCAATATTGGCCTCACCTGAGGGGCTTTCTGTGAGAGTAAAATCTGTACCCAAGAAATCCAGAGAGCTTGCCGCTGAAACAATAGTGACATCAGACTCTTGAATCGTGGCTGATCCGCTACCTGACACATCAGTTGCACATGCCCAACCACTTGCGTCGGTCCACTTGAGGATCTCGTTGTCATTACATCCTTTTAGAAGTGATAGTCCACTGCCAGAAACCTCTAGTCCTGAATTGCTTGAAGTGGATCCTGTTGTACCTGAGCTTGTGAGGGCGATTGCTAAAGTTGCAGAACCAGAGGTTGCTCCCCCTGATAGACCATTTCCAGCCAAAACATCAGTAATGTCACCGCTACCACTGCCAGAAACTCCGGTCCAGGAAGATCCATCGTAAACAACAATCTGGTTATTATCAGCATCCCATGCAATGTAACCCTCCCCAGAGACTGGAGAGACTGGGGTTGAATCTGTATTGGGTAGAACAAATCCTTGAGATGACGAGTCTGAGTGATCAATGGCAGAAAGATCCAAAAGATCACCAAAGGAAAAATTAAGTGAATCAGATAGCTCCCTGGAGCCAAGAGTATTTTCAGAAACATCCTCAGACTTGATGGTGGAGTTGGCAATGTCGTCGGATGTTACCGTGTTATTGTCTATTGCAATACTGGTAACAGAATTGTTTGCAAAAAGATTTGATGTAATTGAACCCAAAGCAATGTCGATTGATTGAATTGTGCGATCTAGTATTTCAGTGGTTGTAATACCCCCAACTCCAATCTCGGAGGCAACAACAGGAGTGTCAAACTGAAGTAGCTCAATAGCCTTTGGTAATTCCTGCTTAACCAAAGCAGCAACCTGCTCATCTGTGAATTGGGTTGAACCTTCTGCTGAGTAAGTTCCCAAAGAATACTTTGGAGAAAATGCCCCCTCGGGAAGGATAACAACCTGGGCAATATCGCTTGTGGCCGAAAGAACTCTGCTGTTTGAATTGAATCTGCTTGAAGATGAGGCGTCGCTCTCAAGATATGCCTCAGGGTTGTATTTGATGTTAGTTTCAAACAAAGCCAATTGGGCAAGCACTCTTTCCTCTTTTGGCATATTGGTTGGACTTTCAACCACAACTGACTGTGAAACAGTACCCTTATTCACTATTGCTGCTAGGTTAAAGCCATTGTCAAAAAACTTTGCTTTAACCAATCCATCAACTCTTGCATCTAAAACAGATGCATCTTGAAGCCTGATGGGTAAAAATGTGCCGTTTGGAAGTTTAGCGATTGAGATTCCAGCAACAACTATTCTTCCAGACTTCTTGGTTCCATCTTTGAGGGTAAAAGTGTTTTTCTCTCCGGTTAAAAAGCTTTCCTTAACAAGCTCACCATTAAGCATTTCAACCAAAACCTCACCTGAAAATTGACCTGAATTTATGTTTGCCGTAACTAGCCTGACAAGCCCAATCTGACCATCATCAAAACTAACTCCCGCATAGACACCGTAGTCCAAAGATGAGCCCACTAAGGCGTCTGAATCAATAGACCCCTCTGAAGCAATTTCCAGCAAGGTCTTTTGTTCTTCTGGAAGAAATCTTGAGGCTAGAGATTCTTGCAACCTAAGTACTGCAAGTACAGTCAAAACACTAAAGGCAATAATCTTGTATGAATTGGACAGTTTCATGATTTAGATTTCTTGTAAGCTGCAACGTAACTACTAATCATTATGACAGCACTAAACACTGCAATTAAAGCGGAAACAACGACGTAAATTGGCCAAACAGACTGCTTTGTAACAGATAGTGGCGCAAACAAGGCCATTTTCCAATTTGGAGTTACAACTGATTCTGAAACAAAAAGATTGTCTTGGGTATCCAGTGATTCAATATCAACACCATCTTTGTGGACCTCACCTCTTGTGTCCAGCACAACAACTCCCTCACGATCTACTGCAACTGCTTGCCTGCCACCTTCTGTTGTTACCACTGACACCAAAGAGTCAAGATCAAGAACGGCTGAGACTACACCAACAAACTGGTTGTTTTGGAAAATTGGTGTTGAATAAATTACCGCAGATTCATTGTCGGAAAATGAAGTGGCACTACTTACATATGGCCTCAAAATTCTTCTGCTCATTAAAAACCACTCATCATCAGAATAGTCGGTATCAGTCAAATATGAATCTGGATATGAGCTGATCATCTTCCCATTTTGGTCAGCCATAAAAACAGCTTTTGTGTATGGCAGTTGATCAAACAGATTTCTCAAAGAAAAGTTTTCACCTAAGCTTGTTACAAACTTAACTGTCTCTTCATTGGTGCTTGCAGTCACCAATGAAGCCCTGACACGATCAAAATTTCTGTTGATACTCCAGGTGTAGCTTGAGAGGTCTGAGGCAAACAACTTCTTCTGTGAATCTATAAAGCTGCTTGAGGTCCACCACAATGAAAGCATTGAAACCAAAACAACAAAAGTAATTGAAAGAAATCCAAGTGAAAATACCCAGACAGTTCTCTTTTGCACTCTGTCTGAAACAAATAGCCAATATGCTGAAAACAAAGCAACAGAGGCCGATGAATAAGCGTAGAAAGCATTCACCCAATTAGATGAAAATGCAAAATTTAATCCTGAAAAACCACAAAAAACAGAGATTGCAAAAAAGCAAAGTGCTCTTAGGTAGATAGAGGCCTTTGATCTTGAGGCTACATAAAGTAGACCAACAATTGTGAATATCCAAACTGCTGCAGTTGGCACGGGGCTGACCTCAAAGAACCTACCAACACTCTGTATTGGAAAGACGCCTGGGAACATTACGAAATACAAAGCTGTAGAAATTGAGGCAAGTGAACCAATTACAAAAATTTGGCAAAACAAGCTCACTTTTTCAACCAAAAACTTGTAACCAAGAATTGAGTTCAAAATAGATCCAGCAGAGAAAGAGAAAAGGAAGGCTGCAAAGAGTATTGAGTTTTGCAAGCCTGAATTCAAATCAAGATACAACACTGCAAAGCCAATAATCCCAGCAACAAACCAAAATGCCCTGCTCCACCAGGCAATTCTCTCAAGAGTTGAAAATAGTGACACTGAGAGGATAAGGGCAGACATGGTGAGAAGCATTAGCATTCTCACAACGTCGGTTGTCGAGGAGAAGTCATATACAACCGGTGAGAGAATTGCTGCTCCAAACAAAGTGGAGAATACAAATATCTGAGACAGATCAAAATCGTAGATTTTATACTTGGGTTCTGGCCTATCAAGCAAACCGCTTTGTTGATTTGACTGTTCGGTGAAGGCTATCGGCTGTGGTTCAACATGGATAAAGCTTGCAACTTCAGGGGTTGTATCGTGAGAGACTTGCACGAATGGGGCTAGCTCATCGTATGGGATCTTAAATCTACCCTTACCAATCCTTCTTGATTTAATTTTTCCAGTATCAAGATACGAATAAATCGTATTTGTAGAAAAACCAAGCAGTTTTGCAGCTTCTTTTACTGTGTAATATCTCTTCATTTGGCAGGATTAATAGTTTTTACAAGTATTTAATTAGTTTTTGAGGCTAAATTTACAAGTATTTACTAGTATTTCACTATACTACTTTTTGAGGATGTCAACAAGTTTTAAAGGCGTAATTTTGAGATATTTGCAATTTCTAAATGATATTGCACTTAGTTGAAGGATTTTACAATGAAGTAATGTGTATCAAAGTGGATCAGGCGATTCTGTCTTTGAGGGCCTTGTAGTATCCAGTTAAGTACTCTTCGGCTTTACCCCAATGTTCTTCACCTTTTCCACTAACCGCCTTTTGCTTTTCAACTTCAGCCAAAGCCATAAGGTGGGCTGCTTTTCTGGCTTGGAAGTCTGAAATTCTATATACCTCTGAAAGAAGTTGTCTGCTTGATTCCTCAATTGCTGAAACACCTGCCTTTTCAAAATCCTTAGAGTTCTTCCAAAGCGATATTTGAAGCTCAGCCACTAGTTTTGGCTCAAATGCCAACTTAACTTCGTCCCTAATGAGTCTATAAAATTCAACCAGACTGCTTTTGGCTGCGACCCACTTGCTCTGCTCTTGATCGGCTATTGCCTGACACATAAGAATTGCAGTTCTTTTTGCCAAATCCTTAGACCTGTCTCTTATACACATCT
>DBDT01000072.1:2285-2740 GCA_002293705.1 Candidatus Woesebacteria bacterium UBA925 | reverse complement strand
GAATACAACGGAGTAGATATAACGCCTTTTATTGTCGACAAGAGCATGACAAGACACCTTCCCCAGCTAGGAGATGACAACTACTTTTCTAGGCAGTTCACCAAGAAAATTTATCAAGAGGATGTTGGTAACTTACTCGATCTGCTTGGGATAAAGTATGTAGTTGTAAGAAAAGATCTTGAAACAACAGAAATTAACAACTCGCAGTCAGATAGAATTCTTAAGGCAGCCATTACCCCTTCAGGGAAAAAGTTAGAAATTTGCTCTCAAAAAACCAAGCTTGAACAAAACTTATTCAAAGAATGCGTTGTCGACGGAAAAGTAGTAGGGCAGTATGAATTTTTGCAAATTGATATTGAAACAAACATTCCAGTGAAAATGGAGTTTAGGATTCTGGATGAAGCGGGCAGAAGGAGCCGGTGGGATGGCAAAGCAGATACCGATTACCTGGCAAA
>DBDT01000072.1:0-2047 GCA_002293705.1 Candidatus Woesebacteria bacterium UBA925 | reverse complement strand
TCCCATTTGGAACAGAGACAGAATTGCCAGGAAATTTTGATTATTCAAAAGCAAAAGCAATTGAAGTGGCATACATAAATATTGGCAAAGACGATTTAGCAACTGTAACACTTAACTCTATTTCTCTTATTCAAGGTAAACAAAATGAGATATTAAACATCAAAAAAATTAAAGATTTCGGCAAGTACGAGGTATATGAAAGAATTGGATCAGACTTTGTACAACTAAACGTGATCAGGGATCTGATTTTTAAGACTGATGAATCTGAGATCATCAACCAAGAAAACAAGTATGACCCTAGCAAGGCATATGTCACAGAAGTAATAGATACAAAATTTAGCGACAACCAAATAACAAGCCTAGAGACAAGCAATGGCTTTTATAAAGTTGCCACTAGCCAAGATGGACCAATTGCAATCAGATTAAATACCTTTTTCAACAAAGGCTGGTCAGTATCAGCAACAACATCAGACAACCCCTTTGTCATACTTCGAAATAAAGTTGGGAATCCATTGCATGTTAAAGCTGATGGGTTTTCAAATTTGTGGGTTTTGGAGAGAGGAAACAATTTTACTTTCTACTATGAACCAGCACTCTATTACAAGATTGGCATGATCGTGTCACTGTCATCAATATCTGTTACTGCATTAACACTGCTGGCGTATAGTTTGTTAAAGAAGAGACTTGTAAGAGTTTAGTATTACTAAAGAGTTTTTCTCGCCATATCTTGATAATGCATAATTTCTAGCCAAGTCTGATTTTTTCTTTAATTCTGACCGATTTTTTACAAAGTAACTTACCTTTTCTGCAATTGTTTTTGAGCTTACAACAAACAGTTCCCCAACAGAATCATCAATTGCCTCAACGAGTCCACCTCTTGCTGATGCCATAACTGGTGTTCCACACATCAGTGACTCAATCACCACCCTACCAAAGCCTTCCTCGTGAACTGAAGGAACTATCAATAAATCAGCAGAGGAGTAAAGCTCTGGCAATTTGACTTGCTGCACTTTTCCTGCAAACAAAATTCTTTTGTCTGATTTTGATCTATCCTCAACCATTTCTGAAAGCGGTCCTGATCCGGCTACAACTAACCCAGCCTCTTTTGGCCAATTTTTTAATGAGTTAAGTAGCTCTACAACACCCTTCTCTTTTACAAGCCTGCCTACAAAAAGTACTGTGAATTTTGAACCCTTCACCAGATTCTTCTTTAAACTGGGCTTAAAAATTCTCGAATCAACCCAATATGTAAATTTAGAGATTTTACTCCTTGAGATTCCAAGTCCAGCCATTTCTTCCACAGATTGTTTTGAAAGGCACAGAATTAAATCACTCATTCCAAACGCCAACTTTGACATAAAGGCAAACATGCTACCTTTTTTAAATGAATAGACAGAATGGGTGGTGGTTATTACCTTAATGTCAAAAACCTTACCCCAAAATACTGACACTAGACCGGCAACCAATCCATGACTGTGAATTAAATCTATGTTTCTATACTTTGTTAAAAGCAAAAAAGGCATGAAGAAAAACAGAAGAGGTGCAAGATATAGAAATTCGAAAACTGGCTTATCAACCAATTTGTAAAACAACCCTCTTACAATTGGTATTCTAAATATTTCCAAGCCAGACGAATCATTCTTTTCATATAATTTTGCCTTCACACTACTAGTTAAAGGCATGTAAGTTAAAACTTTGTAATCGACTTCAGAAGAAAGGCTGGAGGTCAAATCATCAAAGTGTGTCTCAATTCCACCTACATTTGGAGAGTAACCTATAGAAACCATCAACACCCTAAGCTTTTTTTTCATATGCCTAGTTTCTTTTTTGCCAGCAATTGGTTAATAGAAGCATACCCATAAACAATTGTTGTACCAAAACACATTATTGGATGAACAAACCATGCCATGTCGGGTATCCTCATAAAGCCCTTAACACTGTCTATTAGTGGTTTAACAATTGTAAGACTATATACAACAAATATAATCAATTTAAGTTCATCGCCTTTCATAAATACACTCCACCTTCTTTTACCCTGATCTTGGAC
>DBDT01000071.1 GCA_002293705.1 Candidatus Woesebacteria bacterium UBA925 | reverse complement strand
AGATGTGTATAAGAGACAGGGTTTAAGATACATGCAAGGGGTTTTTGATGGGTTAAGATTGGTTTTTAGAATTCCTAAAAACCAAAATCAGCCAAAGTTAAAATCTCACTTAAAAGAAAAAGATATGTTTAGCCCCCCATATCTTAAAGACATCAAAGTACGACAATGAGAAAAATTAAAAAACAAGCAAAATTTACAGTACTTATTGCCAACTTTAATGGAGAAAAATACCTCAAGAAATGTCTCCCAAGTGTACTGGGTTCAAACAAAAGGGTTGAGTTTAAAGTATTGATTGTAGATGACGCCTCAACAGATGGAAGTGTTTCATATATAAAATCTCTATCTGCAAAGTACAACAATATTTCACTAATTGTTAACAAGACCAACCAGGGCCCATCAGGTTCAAGAAACATTGGTATGGAAAAAGTGGATACGGAATATGTTTACTTTTTAGATAATGACACTGAGGTTGACAAGGATTTTCTGCTGGAGTGTGAAAGAACGTTTGAGGAAGAGAGTGGAGTTGGTGCTGTTCAAAGTATGCTTTGTGACTACGACAATAGAGGAGAAATTCAGAATGCAGGCTTGGCGCTTATTCCTTATGCAGCCTGGGCAATTGGTCTTTCAGCAGGTGAAAAATACGACTCAAGCAAAGATTATAAAAAAGAAGTTTTGGGTTTGTCGGCGGCACTGGCAGTAAAGCTTGAGGTCTTTAAAAAAGGAGTTGAGTTTGATAGTCGTTTTTACCATTACTCAGAAGATCTGGATTTTTCTTGGAGGATGTGGGTTGCTGGATATAAGACACTATTGAGTAAAAAATCGGTTGTTTACCACAAAGTTAAAAAAATCGATGAAAGGAAGAATGTCGGTGCTGATAATTCGGTTGTCTATTTTCACCTTGTTAAAAACTCAATACGCTCAATGATAAAAAACTACGAATTACGCTCTTTGTTGGTTTATCTTCCAATGTGTGTATTTATTGTTCTCGCAAGAGCTATATTGGTTTTAATTGCCAGATTTGACTCATCATCAATAAGGGGTACGTTTAAAGCAATTGCCTGGAGCCTTGCCAATTTAAGTGACACCTTAAGTGAAAGATCTAAAGTATCAAAATTAAGAGCCAAAGATGACAGCTACATATTTGAGAAAGTAATGTTAAGCCAAGGACCGCTTGCTGTGTATAAGAAGTATTTTTCACAAACTAAACTTCTACCAATATGAAAAAAAATGAAATAAGAAAACATTGGTGGATAATTTTTGCAGGTTTTTTCTCCCTAATAATCAGTTTTCTTTGGTTTAGAAATGGACTAGTTAAAGCCACAGGAGAAAGTGGATTGTTCTTTTCAATACTTCAAAGACAGCTCGACCTTTCAATAAGTACATGGTCTGACTCAACGATTGGCGAGACGCCCTTTTCTTTTAATGGCTCCATACCACTTCTTGTGGTTTTATATTTACTCAATCTAATACTCCCAAACTATATAGTTCAGGCCCTGTTCTTCTCGTTATGTATTTTTTTGGCAATTGTTGGTGTTGGGGGGATTCTAAAAATTGTAAAACCAAACACTAGCCAGTTGGTCTTGGTTCTGTCTGGGATTGGTTACTGCTTCAATCCTTATTCAATCGTGTTTATTTGGAACAGATTTTTGTATAACTACACATTTGCCTACTGTTTCGTGCCTTTTGTCTTACTTCTATATCTTTACTACATCAAATCACCAAACCTGAAAAGATTACTCTTTCTATTTTTAACATGCTTGTTTGGCTCATTTGCCTTCACTGGAATTGCCTATCTGTTGGTGTTTATGCTTATTGTTTTTTTCACCTCTTTTTACATTCTTGTGAAATCTAAGGACAAGATTAGATCAATGGTCACAATTGTTTTTGCAGGATCCTGTATTGTTGTGTCCCAGTTTTTCTGGCTACTACCTTTCTATGCTGGCAACAGATTGGGTGTTGGGCAGTCTACTAGCTTTTTTTCTGAACAAGGCAATCTAAACACCACAATGAAACTGAGTGAGTACTATGGAGGAATTTTGAATAAGCTCACAATGATAAGGGGTGATATGTCTGCACTGGCTTATGAAGGTGTGCCTTGGGCAGTTTGGTACTCAAAATCCCTTGTCACAACTACTGCTTTCATTTCGGTGCTGTTTATAGTTGTTGGATTATTTGCACTTTTTAAATTTAAACTTAGACACAAGTGGTTTTTGGCCTTTTCATTTATTGCCTCACTCCTATTTGTTAATGGGACAGCCTTGCCACTTTCCAATCTATATCTACTTTTATACAAGGTAAGCCCTGTTCTTGGGGCGCTTAGAAACCCATATGAGAAAGCTGGGTTTGCCTTTTATATTTTGGCATTTTTAATTTGGGGACTTCTACTTTCCATGCTTAATGACAGAAAGAGTAAAGGTCCATTCCTGCTTATGGTTGTTTCAAGTATTATTTGGTGGTCGGTCATCGCTGCCCCGATATTCGATGGCAGGGTTTTTACTTATAAGCATGCAACCTCTAATGATCCAAAGGTGGGATTTTCTGTGGATGTACCAGCTTACTATAGTGATCTAAGTAGCCACATCGATTCTGATCCAAGATTGACTAGGGTTTTGGCATTACCAATTACTGGAGAAGGGGTGGTGCACAAATGGAATCCTGGTTACGATGGGGTGGAGTCTTACAACGGTCTTTTAAACAAATCCGCAATTTCTCTTGATACCACCACTGGTCAGCTGCCGCAAATTGCAAAGTATATTAAGTCTGCTGAGACGCAGGACTGTCTCTTATACACATCT
>DBDT01000086.1 GCA_002293705.1 Candidatus Woesebacteria bacterium UBA925 | reverse complement strand
TCACAGCCGACAGACTCTGAGGTGTTTTGTGGCCGGAAGGAACTATTGCCACAAGGTCGTCTTTAAGCTTGAAATATTTAAGTTTAACTTCAAGGCTATTTTTGTTTTCCAAAACTTCGTCGCTATCAAGATGCATTACATAGTTTGATCTTGCAGCAAAGTGTCCCATATGCTTTGCGTATACTTGATGTTGTTTTGGGTTATTAATAACAGTAAATCCATATTTTTTAGCTACCTGCAATGTTCCATCTGTCGATCCACCATCAATCACCAACACTTCATAGCTATTTTTACTAAGCGTTTGTTTTTTAATCGATTCAAAAACTTTTTCTACAGTTGAAATGGAATTGTAGGTTGGAATTATTATTGATATTTGAGGTTTCATACTATTTTTTTAATCTCCCCCATAATAACTTCCGATGGCCATTTTTTGATTTTCAATTTCTTTCTATTATGAAGCTTGTATTCCTTGATAAATTTTTTTACTTTTTTCAAGTCTTCAGTAACAAGAATGTTCTCACCGACACCCTCAGTCTGCTCGGATTCACGCTTCAAGATAACACATGGCTTACCAAGGTAGTGCGCCTCAGTATGGTTTCCCCCTCCATCAGTTATGGCAAATTGACTTCTATTGAAAAAGTGAACGAAATCTAAATACTTCATCCTTCCCATGGGTATCATATATTTTGACTTTTCAATTTTTTGATACAAACCAGTGTTAACTAAGAATTCCTTCGTGACATCGTGTATCAGAAAATAGCAGTTTATTCCTTTGTTTGAAAATTTCATTACTTCCTCTATTAACTTCACCGTCTCCCTCTTCCTCAAATATAGGTGCTCTTGCCTGTGAAGAATGAAGATAAAGTACTTCCCATGCTTTTTTGCACCAATATCACCGCCCTTTAGCGAAAGGGCCATTTCAAGACTTTCTATTGAGGTGTTATACAGCGTGTTGAATTTCCTTGAAGTTGGAACATTCTTTAAGTTACCCATAGCGTCTTTGTTTTGACAAAAGTGGTAATTGGTAACTAGTGAAATTATTCTTCTATTTATCTCTTCAGGAAATGGCTCCATGAGATTTTTTGTCCTAAGGCCTGCCTCAACATGTACAACTCTCATTAAAAATACCCTACCAAGTATTGATCCAATAAGGGCAGAGACAGTGTCACCTTGAATTATCATTACATTGCTTTTTCTAAATCTAAATTCTGACAAACCCCAAACTAAACTTTTAACAAATGTTCGTATAGCCCAGATAGCAAAAAACAAGCTTGACGATCTTGAGTTCTTTTCCTCAAATTCAAAGTTGGGCTTTGACAATCCTGATATTTTTTTAAATTCAGCCATGTCAATACTGGTCTGGCCCGACAACACAACCTTAAAGCCAATTCCACTTTTTTTGACTTTAGAGATTACAGGTATCAACTTAATGTACTCTGCGGTTGTACCAAAAAAGAAGTAGATCATAGTTACTTTTTCTTAGCAATCATAAATAGTGTTTGATTCCCACCAGTTTTTCTGTAGCCAGAAATACTCTTATCTAGAAGAAATTTGTAAAATAGCGGAGATCTTTTTGTTATCCATTTTGATGCATACATTGATATCAAGAGAAATGATGTGAAATACCCACCCCTCCCCTCGATCTTAACAATCTTAAAACCATTACTTTCTGCGAAACCGTTAACTTTGTTTATTGAATAGTGCCTATGACCATTAATCCAAAATGCTGGGTCTAAAGCCTTGGTGATTGGATCTTGAAAGGGTGTTGTTAAAAGAAAGTAACCATTCTTCTTCAAAACCCTGCTTGCTTCAGAAAATAAGTTATTCTCACCATCTTTTTCAATATGCTCCATAACTTCAAAACAAACGACTAGGTCAAAAGATGAATCTGGATAAGGCAGGTTGGTAGCTCCAGCAACTTTATATTTTACTTTTTTCAGCTTTTTAGCTTTAGCGGATTTAATCACCTCTTCAGAAATATCTATAGCATCAATAGCTTTAGCCCCCTTATCCAGAAGCATCTCTTCGATCCAGCCGCTCCCACAGCCAATATCTAATACTTTTTTCCCATCCACCATTGAAGGCTTTACCATATTTTTTATTTCCTGAAGTAGCCCCCAAGGGTCAGTAAATGGCTTGTTTTTCACACAATGATAATATTCTATTTTCGAGCGGAAAACCATAAATACTTAACAATATCCAACAAACCAGGGGCGGGATAAGACTTTGAGCTCAAACTATCCTGCGATACAAGTTTTATCTTCTTTTTAGTGGTTTTTTGCTTAAGTAAATCTGCAACCAGACTTGAGGCTAATTCAAGATTCTTCTCCTTAACCTTAGAGTATGTGTCGTCTTTTTCCAGATTTACCCTACCAACCTTGTAAATATTCCCCGTATCAATGCCTGGATCAATCTTTATCAAAGTTGAGCCAATGTTTTTGTAATCTTTGTTTAGAAGTGCCCAAAACTCAGAGTACACATTTCTGTAGTAAGGCAACACTCCGGTGTGTATGTTGAAGATGGGTGATTTTATTTTTTTAATACTATCCGCACTTACTATTCCGGTTCCGAAAATTATAACCAGATCAGGACACAAGCTGTTTATCTTTGAAATACAACTTTCCAAATTAATATCGTCAAACAAAGCAACCTGATTTGTCTTCGACTTAGAATTTGATTTCAGTCCAAAGATACCATTAAAAATTTGGATTGAAATCAAATCAATCATTTTTACAAAAGCCGTATATACAGGCTTGGAGTTTAGGATTCTTTTTAGCTTCTTTCTTTTTGCGATGACACCTGTTTCTTTAATGAGAATTAATTCAAATTTACTATTCAGTCTTCTTGCAATTTTGCCAAACAAAAAGTCTGCTTCTGATCCATCCCTGAAAACAAATAATACTTTCATCTCTTAATTTTACGTCTCAACTCATCTACTGTAAGTATTTTAACTTTGTTCTTTTTTGCAAAAAGCAAGACTTTTTCAATTAATGCAATTTTTGCCACGCCTGAATAATATGGGTGGTCGTAGACAATTGAATACTTTGTACTACCAACCCTTGAGAACAAATCCACTATAACCTGCTCATCGCTCATCCCTGATGCGGAGGCGTATTCAAAATACCCCACTCCTCCCGGCTCCCCTGATATGTTTACTGAAACGTTGTCAATTACTTTATTGCTAATTTTCACACTCTTTGTCCCATGCAGATCAGAGTAATATTTAAAACCAAACTCTTTCAGCACTTTTGCCAGTTTATTGTTTGATTTCCAGTGAGGCGAGGCAAAACCTGAAACTGATGGGGCGCCAAACTCGCTTAACTTGTCCAAACCCCATTGAACTTCAGACCTAATTGATTCAAGACTCCATTCATCGTATTTTTGATACCAAAGTTCATGATTTCTTCCTCCATGCAGTCCCAGCTCATGACCCTCATCAATTATTCTTTGAATCTGTCTTTTGCCGTAATCTGCAATGACAGGGTTTACTATTGCAGCATATAAATAGTCGTACGCCCCAAGCTTGTTAAAAGCTGACAAACTTGGGGCACTTTTACTTACATGGTTATCTTTTTTAGAGTGCAACATTGAAGTGAAAGTAGAGTACGGATGCACCGACCTACCAGTGTTTACGTAAAAGGTGAACTTGTTATCGTACTTTTTTGCAAGATCTAACAAGTTATCGACCCCCGATGTTATGCATTTATGAGTATCAACATCAAACCTCAGTGCCAAATAGTTCATTTCTTTCTAAATACGAGGGACATAAATGCGCAGTGCATTTTATCAATGTTTCCAAGCCCAGAAGGAAGCGGGTAGTAACCCGCACCCTTTTGATCAATAAGTTGTAGTCCATAGATCTCAAACCACTCTTTTAGCCAAAGCGCATTGTAAACACATTTATGACTAAATGTTTCACCTACATAAAGTTGTTCGTTTCTATGAAGAGCAAGCGGATTACCTATTCCCCAAGATTGACTTGAAGAATTAACCATGTCAAATGGAGCCCAACCGAAAAAGAGTGAAATAATGTTATGCCAGCTTGAAAGATTATTTGTCGCAATTACAGCTATTCCATTTTTCTTCAAAACTCTTGATATCTCTGAAATGTAGTGGTCAACATCACTCAAGTGTTCAATTACCAAATTGGAAACAACAATATCCACTGATGAAGATTTTACTTTCCATTTCTCCAGATCAATGTCTTGCCTTAAGACAGTAATCTTCTTTTTTTCAGCCTTTTTTGCCCCAATTTCGACTGTCTCTATACCCAATACATTTTTAGCTTTAGACGCTTTGGCCCATCTAATGGTATTGACCCCATCCCAACAGCCAATATCAAGAATTGTAGTTCCATTAGAATGCTTCTTTAAAAGATCTTCAATGTTGTTTAAATTTAAACTTTCAGCATCTTTGTATAGATTGTGGAAGTACTTTTTAATCTGTTTCATTTGTTTTTCTTGATTACCATTATAAAGCCTTTGGAAAATGCCCAAAAAATAGGCCACCTACTTATCAGTGAGATGCCCAAGTTTTTAACAAAAGCATAGACAGCACTCTTATCCCCCAAACCTATGTATTCAGAGTTTGGGTCTGGAAGTTTAAAATAGAACGTGCAGTCAAATTGCGAGAAGAATCTTTTAATTTGCCAGTACGTCATGGCATAGGAACTATCTTCGTAAGTCTTTGCTAGACCAAACAATCTTACATACCTATTGGCCAACGGCAATGGCAAATAAGATAAAAATGGCAATTTGTAGTGCACTTCAATTGGCCAAAGCTTGTTTGGCACTGTTAGATCTGTCTCTTATACACATCT
>DBDT01000007.1 GCA_002293705.1 Candidatus Woesebacteria bacterium UBA925 | reverse complement strand
AGATGTGTATAAGAGACAGGTATACTTTGCGATTTCTGCAATTTTTATAATTGCCGGTGTAATAAATATTTCAGTTAGAGGATTTAATCTTGGTATAGATTTTTCTGGAGGATCAGAGCTTGAATATAAACTAGAAAATCAGGTTGATTACGAAAAAATTGTTGAAGAGGCGTCAAAAATTGGAATTGAAGCTAGTAGTCAAAAAGTGGGAGATAATCTATCCATTAAATCATCTGAGTTAAGCTCTGAGAAGGAAAAAGAGTTAACTGCCAAAGTAAAAGAGTTGGCAGGTCAGGGGAGTCAGTTGGTCAGATTTGAAAATGTTGGGCCAAGTATAAGCCAAGATCTAGTGACGAAAACAATCATTGCTGTTGTTTTGGCATCTATCTCCATATTAATTTGGGTAGCCTATCAGTTCAAAAACATCACATATGGAATTGCAGCCACTCTAGCAACATGTCACGATGCTTTGGTTCTGATTGGAACCTATTCAATTTTAGGGACAATTTTTGATGCAAAGATAGACTTCTTGTTTGTGACTGCTGTTCTTACAACCCTTTCGTTCTCAGTTCACGATACCATTGTTGTCTATGACAGGATCAGAGAATTGAGAAGGAAACATGGAGGGGCGATAGTAACTGTTGCAAATAGAGCCTTGAGTGAGACCATGAGAAGATCGGTGTTCAACTCGCTAACAATAATCTTCATGTTAGTATCTTTGATCTATTTTGGAGGAAGTAGCATAACTTGGTTTGCCACAGCTTTGTTGATAGGTGTGATCTCTGGGACTTATTCATCACCATTTGTTGCCGTCCCTATACTTCTATTCTTGCAGAGAAAGAAGTCTATTTAATTTCGGGAAATTTCCAGCTGGAGTTCTTTTGCTTTTTTAAGTAGCTCTTCACTTTCGTTGGCAAGCTCTCCTGCCTCTACTTTTGAAAACAGCTTGTTTAATATTATTCCTACAGCTTTACCTTGAGGTATTCCAAGGGCCTCCATGAGGTCGTTTCCAGTCACTTTTAGGTCTCTTACGCTAAAAGGTTGCTTTTGTACCTCTATTAGTCTTTTTTTAAATTCTTCCAGCCTCCAACTAGTTTCTCTGGCACCACCGCCAAGGCGGTCTGCAATTCTAAGTGTTAGCATGTCTTCAATGTTTTCAACTCCCACGTTACGAATAAATCTTCGTATGGCTGAATCAGTTTGGTTTTCGTCGACAGTAAACTGGTGCCACCTAACTAACTTGAAAAGTTTTGTGGACTCATTTTTTGAGAATTTAAGTCTTTCGGCAATTTTTGCTGCAATTCTTGACCCGACTACTTCGTGATTGTAGAAAGTCACTACTCCGCTAGACAAAATTTTGTGTGTTTGTGGCTTTCCTATGTCATGAATTAGAGTGGCAAACCTAACCAGTGGGTCGTGTGATCTGCAATTTGCCAAAGATTTTAGAAGATGCGTGCCAACGTCATCAATGTGGTGTCTCTCGGGTGATTTTTGGTCAATCTCAAAACTAGGAAGGAGTTCTGGGAGTATTATTTGACATATTCCACTTGAAATTAACTTTTCCACTCCGTCTACGGGATTTGGAGCTGCTAGAATTTTCCAAAGTTCTTCCTTCACCCTTTCTTTGGAGATATTGTTAATTAACTCTGCATTATGTTTAATGGATGACTCAGTTTTTTCTTCTATTTTAAAACCCAATTCAGTTGCTATTCGCACCGCCCTCATCATTCTTAGGGCATCCTCTTTAAACCTGGTGTCGGCATCTCCTACTGTTCTTATAAGTTTAAGTTTGAGATCCTCTAAGCCATGATGGTGATCAATAACCTCAGTACTTGAATCTGGTCCAATCTGAAGTGCCATTGAGTTAATCGTAAAGTCTCTTCTAGATACATCCTCTTCAAGAGATGATCCCCAGCTGACTTTGTCAGGCCTTCTGTTGTCAGAGTAGTTGGATTCAGTTCTGTATGTGGTTATTTCAAATGGTTCAAGGTCTGAGTCCTCCAAAGCTATCCCTACTGTCCCAAAGGTGTTGTTGTAGTATCCGTCCTTAAAAATCTCTAGTATCTGTTCAGGGGTGGCGTTTGTTGTGAAATCCCAGTCTCTGGTTGTTCTACCCAAAAGAAGATCTCTAACTGCCCCACCTACTATAAAGCACTCGTATCCTGAGTTTGTGATTTTGCCCACCGTATCAAAAACTTCTTTAGGAATTAGGTTCTTCTCAATTTTATGCATAACTGTAGTATATCTCTACTTTAGCTTGTTGAGTATTTGCTGTTGTTGGAACAAAATGTTTCGATGGATAAACAGTGGACTCCTTTAAGTGAAAAGAGGGCAGAAAATGAACAAGAGGCGGTCTTGATAATTGAAAAGTTGCGCGGCCTGACATCAAAAAAGCTTCGAGAGGAATTCTATAATCCAGCTTCTCCTTCAAGCTACTTACCAAAAGACTTGGGGGTAAGTAGTTCAGCTTTGAAGAAACTTAAAAAACTTATTTCTGAGTTGATTAAAAGCAGGGATAAGGTTTTAGTATATGGTGATTATGATGTTGATGGGGTGTGTTCAACTGCAATAATCTGGGAATACCTAAACCAACTTGGTGTTAGTGTAAGTCCATACATTCCTGATAGGTTTACAGATGGTTATGGATTAAACCAAGATAGTTTAAACCGAGTTTTGGAGATGGATCCTGAAGTTAAAACCATCTTTCTGGTGGACAATGGAATTGTTGCCCACGAATCAATTCAAAGTGCGAAGTCCAGGGGAATAAAGATTGTTGTAATTGATCACCACCAGGCAGATGGCAAAGATAATACAGCTGATGTTGTTGTTCACTCAACTAAAGTGTGCGCAGCCGCTCTTTGTTGGTTAACAACAATTTGGCTTGAAGAGGGCGACTCGGTTCTTTCAGATAGTCAGTTGCCACTTGTACTTTTAGCAACTATTGCAGACCAAATGGAGCTGCTTGGAGTGAATAGGAGCCTTGTTTTTCACGGATTAAAATCAATTGCAAAAACCAAAAGAGCAGGCCTTATCTCATTGGCCAAAAAATCTTCAATTGATTTAAATGAAATAGATGTTTACAAGATAGGTTTCCAGCTTGCCCCAAAAATTAATGCTGCCGGAAGAATGGATAAGGGGATTGAGGCGTTGAGATTAATCTGTACCAAAGACGCAAAAAGAGCTGATACTTTGGCTGAACACTTAATTACTTTAAATCAAAATAGACAAAAAGAGGTTGAGAGCTCGCTTGAGTTATTAAGACGTAACATTGACCCTAGTCAACCAATAATTTTAGCTCATGGTGAGTTTCATGAAGGTGTTGTGGGTCTTTTAGCTGGAAAACTTTCAGAAGAATACTTAAAGCCCTCAATGGTGCTCTCCCTCTCAGAAGGGGTTTATAAAGGCTCAGCCAGATCAAGAAATGGTTTTGATATCACCACTTTTTTAAGAAAGTCGGACATGTTTATATCTATTGGTGGCCATGAGATGGCCAGTGGTTTTAGTATTATGGAAAGTAGACTAGCTGAGCTTAAAGATTACCTTTCAGTTGCGGATTATTCTCCTGTTCAAAGGGAGACAGTCTATGATTTAGAGTTAAATCCTGCGGCCATAAGTCTTGACCTTGCAGAGAAGATTTCCCTATTTTCGCCTTTTGGTGCCGGGAATCTAGAGCCTATATTCATGGTAAAAAGTCTTAAGGTGGACATGATTACCCCTATGGGATCTGATGGCAGACATGTAAAAGTTAGATTGTCTTTCGGACAGGCAGCAGCTTTTGACTTTGTAAACTTTAGCTACAAACACTTATATAAAAAAGGTGAATTAATTGATGTCCTATTCAACATATCAATCAACAAATGGCGACAAAAAACCTACCTGCAGTGTATAATCAGAGATGTCAGACACTCTTCAGATTAGTAAAGAACTAGCTCCAATAGACAAAGAATTCGCTGCGTTAAAATCAAAGGTTGTTGATAAATATGGTCAAACATCTGGAAATAAATTCCAAGAAGCCTGGGATTTTGCCAAATTAGCCCATGGAGAGCAGAGAAGGAAAAGTGGAGAACTTTACGTGGTTCACCCTCTAAATACTGCAAAAACACTATTTGAATGGGGTCTTGATATGGACACGATTATTTCAGGTCTTTTGCATGATGTGATCGAAGATGGTGGTGCCACCAAAGCCGATTTGGCTGCAAAATTTAATGAAGATGTCTCAAGGATAGTTGATGGTGTTAGTGTGGTTTCAAACATTAGGCTTAAGGAGAGTCGTGAAGCATTTTTTGTCGAGTCTTTGAGAAAAATGATTCTAACAATGGCTCAAGATTTAAGGGTTGTTTTCGTCAAGTTGGCCGACAGGCTTCACAACATGCAAACAATATCTGCCCTGCCTGTAAATAAGCAGCATAAAATTGCCAGAGAGACACTTGAAGTGTTTGCCCCGCTTGCCGAAAGGCTAGGTATGGGTCAGGTGAAAAGTGCCTTGGAAGATTTGAGCTTTAAGACATTGTACGCAGAAGAGCATGGAAATCTATCTCCAATCTTAAATAAGATGACCAGTAATTCTGAAGATCATATTAGAAAAATGTCTAAAAACATTCAAAAGAGGTTGGTGGAAAACAAGATCAAATCAAGTATCTCGGGACGCAAAAAAAGTGTCTACTCTTTATGGAGGAAGCTTAAAAGACCAGAAATTGCGGGCGATATTGAAAGGATCCATGATCTGATGGCTATGAGGGTTTTGGTTGAAGAGGTCTCAGACTGTTATGTTGCGCTTGGAATAATTCACTCGTTGTACAAGCCAGTTCCGTATCTTGGGGTGTCTGATTTTATTGCCCAGCCCAAACCTAATGGTTACAGATCAATTCACACTAAGGTGTTTGGAGAAGGTGGAAGGATATATGAAATTCAAATAAGAACATGGCAAATGCATGAGCAGGCAGAAATGGGGGCTGCAGCCCACTGGGCATATGCAGAGGCTAAGTCATCTGGTGTGTCAGACTCTCAATTGGAATCCGGTGTTGCCGTCAGCGACAAGCTGTCATGGGTTACACAACTTGCGTCTTGGCAAAAACAGATGTCTGATTCCGAAGAATTTGTTAAGGCTGTAAAGTTTGATGGTCTAAAGCAAAGAAACTTTGTTTTTACCCCAAAAGGAGATGTTTATGATCTTCCTGAAGGGGCTACTCCGGTTGATTTTGCCTTTGCCCTCCATACTGGTCTTGGTAGGCATATAAAAGGAGCTAAGGTTAATGGTAAGGTGGTCCCACTTGGTAGAAAGCTTGTGAGTGGTGATGTGGTTGAGATTATCAAAGGGAAAAACCCAGAAAAGCCAAACAGGGATTGGCTGAGTTTCGTTGTCACTACAGCAGCAAGGCGGGGTATTAGGAAAATACTGGCAGGAGAAGATAAATGATGCCTATTGGTCTTTTTCGGCTACTGATATAAAATCGGCACATGGACAGAACCCTCATTAGCCAAACAGTGAACAAGATAGGGGAAAAAGTGCACCTAAGGGGTTGGGTGTCTGCAGTTCGTGATCATGGAAAAATTACTTTCATAGAACTTAGGGATAGAACTTCAACTATTCAGTGCGTTGGTGTTGATTTACCTAAAGTCACCCCTCAAAGTGTTGTGTATATTGACGGGTTGGTTAAAAAAAGGCCTGAAAAATTGGTTAATGCAAATATTGCAACTGGTCATGTTGAGATTGAGATTCAAAACTTCACGATAGTTTCCAAGGCCCAAGAGCTACCATTTGACATGGGTAAAGAAGAGCTGAACTTGGACCTACCCACCATGCTTGATCATCGATCACTCTCTTTGAGGCATCCAAAAGTTAGGGCAATTTTTGAAGTCCAAGAGGTTGTTATTGATTCATTCAGGGAATTTATGAAACAGAACGACTTCTTTGAATTTCAAGCACCTGCCATAACACCTGCAACAGCTGAAGGGGGGGCAGAGGTGTTTCAGGTTGACTACTTTGACAAAAAAGCATATCTAACCCAAAGTCCTCAGCTTTACAAGCAAATTGTGATGACGGCTTTCGAGAGAGTCTTTAGTGTTAATAAAGTATTTAGGGCAGAGCCTTCAGTTACAACCAGACACCTAACAGAAATCGTCTCTCTTGATGCTGAGATGGGCTTTATTGATAGCTGGGAGGATGTTAAAAACATGGCCGACAAGACTATTAAATATGTCTTGGACCAAGTTTCAACTAAGTGTTCTGCTCAGCTGGCACTATTTGGAGTTGAGATCCCCTCCTACATTGAAAACACTCCAACTCTAAGTCTAAGAGAGGCTCAAGATAAAATATTTGAAAAAACAAAAAGAGATGTGAGGGGCGAGAAGGATTTAAATCCTGAAGATGAAAGAGACTTGTGTATGATCATTAAAAAAGAAACTGGATCCGACCTGGTGTTTGTGTATGGTTATCCAACAAGGAAGAAGCCATTCTATGTGTATCCAGATCC
>DBDT01000068.1 GCA_002293705.1 Candidatus Woesebacteria bacterium UBA925 | reverse complement strand
AGATGTGTATAAGAGACAGGCACAGGCTTATCTAGAGTAGAGCTTGCAATAGACATAGCCAAAGCCAAATCAGCTGCTGGCTCTTTCACAGTGATTCCACCTGCAACACTTATAAACACATCTCTGTCATATACAGGTAGTCTTTCGTGTTTTGAGAGTACGGCCAAAATAACATCAGCTCTTTTGGTATCAAAGCCTGACGCCACCCTTCGTGGAACAGGAAGCTTTGTGGGAACAACAAGAGATTGAATTTCAACCATAATCGGCCTTGTTCCCTCCATTACACAAGAAACAGCACTTCCAACCCCACCACCTTTACCCATAAATAAATCAGACGAGTCAGATACTGAGACTAAACCCAACTCATCCATCCTGAATATACCGATCTCATCGGTTGCTCCAAATCTATTTTTAATGGCTCTCAAAATTCTTAAGTTTTTTTCTTGATCACCCTCAAACCACAAAACAGTATCGACTAAATGGGCAAGCGCAGCAGGGCCTGCAACTGAGCCACCCTTTGTAATCTGTCCTACCAAAACCAAGGGGACATGTTTTGACTTAGCCCAATGAGTAAGCCTACCGGCTGACTCTCTAACTTGACCAACTGATCCAGCAACACCCCTCATATCGGTGGTAGTAAGTGATTGTATTGAGTCAACTATTACCAAAGATGGGAGCTCTGTCATGTTTGTGAGTTCAGCAATTACAGAATCAACATCAGTTTCTTCATATATTGAAATGTTGTCACCTTTGATTGAGAACCGGTCAGCACGTATTTTAATTTGAGTAGAAGATTCCTCTCCTGCAACATAAAAGCATGAGTCAACATTTGCGGAAGCCTGAAGAAGCATTGTGGATTTGCCAACTCCTGGCTCACCAGCCACAAGTACGACATGACCAGGAACAAGTCCACCACCCAATACTCTATCTAATTCTGAAATGTTTGTTTTGGTTCTGACAATTTTACTTGAACCAACTGATGACAACTTTTCAATCTTCACAGATGAATGGTTCTTTACTCCCTTGTTCGACTCAGTCGTAGTAATGGTTTCAACCATACTTCCCCAAGTACCACAATCTGGGCATTTACCAGACCAACCTACCTGCGAGTAACCACAAGAATCACAAACAAAACTAGTTTTAGCTTTCATTAGATGAACTTAGCAGAAAGAAAGTTATATTGCAGCTATCAAATAGATAGAAGACTGTATCCTAAGATTATTAATTTGGAGCGTGAACAGTACCTGCTCCGTCATCATGCAATCTATTGTTAACCCTAGGATCAATATTTCTTCCACCAATCAAACTTGAGTAATTAATATTCTTACTCTCAATCTGCTGTCTTACTGATCCAGCAAACGGTGTTGTTCTTCCATTTCTACCAAATGGATCTGTGTACCAAGTTGTAGGTCCACCTGCGTTATTAACTATTGCTGGCTTAAAGTACATTCCCCTGTTGATTCCTCTAAAGGCTGACCTTGGATCACTCCACTTAATATCACGGATTTGACCATAGTTGGTTGTCCACTCACATGGACCACCTCTTGCAGCCCTACCATTAAAGTTCTCGTAACAAAGATCCATTGCATAACCGATATTTAGACCAGCATCCGGGTTGTTGTATCCATTTCTCAACTTCATGTCTTCAGGATAGAAATATCTGTTTGCATCCTCGACATCAAATAGTAGATTCACATCTCCAAGTAGTTGCCTACCATTGCTATCAAAGATATCCAAGGTTGCAGGCCATGCTTCATATAGGTTTCCGGAAAATCTTCCTGATGGAACTAGGAAGCCGCTTTCAATACACCTTCTAGTTTGGATTTCACGATCACTTCCGTTAGTTTCAGATGGGTAGCCCTGATTTACAGTAGTTGTACCCAAGAATTGGAAGTCTTGTGGTTGAGATCTTCTCTCAACTCCACACATTGGCATGAATTCTGTGAATCCTCCAACCCTACCGAAGGTCTCCATGACTCCGATACTGATTTTCTGATTGTATCTAGGATCTGAATGTCTACAGTCTGCGAAATAGAATACTTCATGCAAATTGTTTGTGAATGCATCATTGGTGCTTGTTCCTTGGTGGGCAGCTGCTAGATAGAAACATCTGGCACCAGTTTGTCCGTTAGGGAAGTTTGTAAGATTTGCAACTACTACTCCAGCATTTCTTAATGTGTCGTGTTGGTGAGTAGCAATATCTGTCTCATCGTTAGCGTAGTCTACTTTGTGACCAACGTGATCCTCGTGTCTCATTACTGATAGTCCGCTGGCAGCTGACCATGCCTCGGTTTGTGCAGCAATGTATCCGAATGGAATACCTGCTCTTCTTTCTTCCTCAGGATCCATCTGCCCATTCCTGTTGGCATCATAATAGTAAGCTTGTTTCACTTGTGGCCAGAGAACAGAATCAGCTGGATTTCGACCATGCTCGTGTCCAAAGAAACATCGTCCAACATTAGTGATTGGATTAACAACAACTGGTCTATGCCATGTTGGATACCTCTTTCCATCTGGAGCAATAACATAGAACTCATTATGAGCTTTTACTACATCAGTACCGTCCTCACAGTAATCATACTTAGGATTTGGCTTATTCTTTCCGGTTGGTGACCACAAGAACATTGCATGACTGTAATCACTTGTGTCAGACGTACCCCCTCCATGACCTGGCATTGTTGGCATAGGTGTAGGACTTGCAGTTGGCCTAACAGTTGCGCTTGGTTGTGAAATTCCACCGCCTGGGGTAGCAGATGGTCTTGTGCTTGCTGTTGCAGTAGGAGTAGGAGTGGCAGCAATTGTTGGTGTTGGGGTGGCAACCACTGTTGGTGTAGGAGTAAACGCTGGATTTGTTGGTACTGGTGTTGCATTAGGTGACGTATAAGTGACTAATAGTCTTGGAGAACCAGATCCTCCTCTAGCTAATCTTAAGAATTTTCTGCTCCATTGTCCGCCAGACCCTTTGATAACAAAGGTTACATCGGTCAATTCTCTCTGACCGACTATCTCCTGAACCACACTATCAACTCTATATGAATATCTCCTACCTGCTAACCAATTCACATTATCTTCATATCTTTCTTTTGCTCCAGTTTGAAGTCTTGTGGACAATCTATCGGTTGTTGAGAACGGTTTGGTCTCTCTACCAGCCTCTGCTGCAATTTGAATAGATATTGGAATCCAAGTTGTTTCTCTTGGAGTAAACTGGAGTTCTGCTTTTTCAATTTTTGCTCCCATTGGAATCCTAGCACCTGAAAACTTAAGACCCAGAAAAGATGCGGATGTTGACTCTCCATTACCCAACCATGCTGAATTATTGATTCCAACTGTGAAGTTACTGCCGTCTTCGTTGGCTACTGCTGAATCTGACTGAAGTGACATTACTACCCTTTTTGATGAAGATGTTGCTGCAGAGATTCTACTTATAATCTCCCCCATATCTGTTCTTGTGCTCACAGCTATGGCAACTCCTGCCAGAGCTAACACTGACAGTACTGAGAAAACTGCAAATCCTGACTTTTTCATGACTTTTTTATGTTACAGACCAAAAACTATTGTGTAAATAGACCAATTATTTATAACCAATTGGTTTTGAGGTGGTCAATACTACTCCTAGGCCAATTTTTCTGGCTGAAGGGTCACACTCTTCCACATACACCATAACTTCTTGTCCTTTGGTAAATTTAGTTGCTGGAGGAATCTTTGTCATGTGGATTAGTCCTTCCACTCCAGGCTCTAGCTCGACAAATACACCGAAATCACTCTGTTTAACCACTTTACCTTTAAGCTTTGAGTCGACTGGATACCTTTGCGAGACCAATTCCCATGGATCTGTTTGGGCTTGCTTCATTGATAGAGCCAACTTTCCGCCTTCTGTGGAGATAACTACAACTTCCACCTCATCGCCTTCAGTCAACATGTCTGATGGATGAGCAGTTTTGCCCCAAGAAAATTCAGAGACGTGAACTAGTCCTTCTACCTTATGTTCACTATCAATACTAATCTCTACAAATGCGCCAAATGAGGTCACAGTTGTGACAACACCATGGTAGACCTTACCTGTTTCGACATGCTCAAGGAGATCTTTTAGTTTTTTGGCATCACTTGCCTCAAACATTGATTTTTCACTCAAAACAACTCTATTTTTGCTTGAATCAAGCTCAATAATTTGAACTTTGAAGTGAGTTCCAACCAGGCTATCCATATTTTGGGCATGCTCTGCGGTCAATTGGGTAACTGGAACGAAAGCGGATAGAGAGCCAATGTTCACAGCAACTCCGCGATCAGTAATAGACTGAACAAATACACTAATTGGTTCACCACTCTTGTGGGCTTCAGAAAGCTCACCCCAAAGCTTTGAGTGTGCAGCATGCCTAAGAGAGATTAGGATCTTTCCGTCTCTTGTTTCAGGATCCATAACAACAGCATCGACAACATCACCTGGCTTTAGTGTTTTGATTAAGTCTTTTGCTTCTTTGAAGTGATCTTCAATCACAATAGCTTCTGCTTTACCCTTAACATCAAAGTGGGCACTTCTTCTGTCGCTGGTAATAAATTCAGCCTTAACGTGATCAAATTTTTTAAACCCACGCATTGATTCAGCGTGTGCAAGAAGTTGCTCCATGGTAAGCTCACCCGAGCTTGGATTAGAAGTTTTGTCTGTTTTGTTGCTCAATTTTAATATTCCTCACTTTCTGTTTTCGAATTATAGGCGAAATAAAACACCTATTCAATAGCTACACTCTAAAACCTAAAATTGTCCCGGCAATGACCTATTC
>DBDT01000083.1 GCA_002293705.1 Candidatus Woesebacteria bacterium UBA925 | reverse complement strand
AGATGTGTATAAGAGACAGCTCCAATGTTGGCAATGACTACTCTGGCTACGAATGGTATGTAAACAATGGTTGGAAAAGCAGGTTTAATGGAAAACCAATGATATTTACTGAGTTTGGAGACTGGAGGACAACTGGCCCTTCAACCCCACAGTCGATACTTAACGACATGAGGACTGACTTTGCCCAAGCAGCAGCTGACAGTACCGTAATTTCTGTAAATTACTTTAACGCAATAGGGACAAACCCAGACCCCAACTTCTTTTTCCACAACATAGGGCCTGAAAACACACAATCAATAATTTCGGGCAATCCAAAAGGGGGTATAAACTCAGCTGCACCATTATCCGGCGGAACATTTCAAAACAGAGTAGCAGGATTGGGTGGAACATGGGCAACCGAAATCGCACTAGGCCCTGGAGATATAGGGGCCGTGAGAGATGCTGTGAACAACTACAACACAACAACAGTGGTTAGGCTTTGTGTTGGAAACAGCTGTGGTTTTTCCAATCCCGATTCATTGGTAGCATTCATAAACCAACTCGATGCACAAGTAAATAAACCTGTCTATGTAATTGTAGGACCAAATGAGCCTGCAACAGAAAAATGGGTTGCACCAGAGTGTCAAGAAGATGTTATCGACCCCCCATCAGACGATGAAGTTCCATGTACTGAAACCACAAATCCAGAAAACCACTCACTCAGGCCATATCCAGCAAGTCCATGCAATAGAGCTCCACAAGGAGTATATATGTGCTCCAACCTACTAGTTGTCAAAGATAGATACACCTTCAACTTGTCAGACGCAGTTCCCGGGTCGTGCCAAACCCTTGCAGGCGGAAGACTGAGGTGTGATGTCAGAATACAAGGAGGAAGCACTAATGTAACCTTTGCCTTCCCCAATGCAGAACTTCCATTCGTTGGAAACACTGAAGATGTACCAAATAGTACATCCAGAAATAGTGGTGTCTCATTCAGGCAAAGGGTAAACCATTATGTCAGCTGGTATCTAAACGGTATTACATACAGAGCCGAAGAAGCTCCTGAAAACATCGTTCCTAACGAGCGAGACTTCAAAAACCTCCCTAGTGCTCTAAGTAGAATCATTAACTATTCAGGACCACTTAAAAAGTTGCTCCCAATATTTATCCAAGAAGAAGAGCGAAGAGCAGAAGCTTCAAGAATTGGGTCAGAGAGGCATGATCAAATTGTTTCTTGTGGTAACCCAAACAGTCCTCAATCTTGCTACCGATCAAACGAAGAGCAGCGAAACTATCTAAGCTCAATTGCAAACAACACCGACTCACCATCACACAAATACATTCCATTTTCTTCAACCGAAGATTTGGTTGGTAGAACCACTGAACCAAAGTTTGGAATACCAGTTGACGATGTAACTAGGGCAGATCTTACAATCACCTCCCCCAATACCTCCAAGTCACTTTACTTTGCCCACATGCAAGAAAATTCAGAGTTAAGCTCACTTCTTCAAAAGACATTTGTCCCTGGGGGAAACTCAGGACTAGGAGGAGGTTCTACTGACAAATTATATGAGTTTAATAGCGAACCAAATTGTGAAATTGTTGGGGCCATCACCAATCCTGGTGACAGGCTTTTTGGAAATCTTGACAGGTTTGGTGAAACCGCACTAACTGCCAACCTTAGCTATGACGTTAACTTCTCTTGTGAGTTTGATGCACCAAGTGTTCCCAACAACTTCCTCCCAACTTGCTCCAAAGAGGTCTCCTTACCATTTTCAGTATGGGTACAAACACCAAAAGCGGATGAGCTTTGGGACAGACTGGTTGACGGGGATATGTCCGTATTTAAAAGATTCTTCCCTAAAACTGGTCCAAATACCCCTGTTGAAGAGATTGAACACATCCCAGCCTATTCAACCGCTAGCTATGACGCCACAGCTCAGGGTGGGCTTGGAGGGCAGTATGATGGCTCATCGGTCTTTGCGGGTGACCCAGAACAAGGTAGGGCTGGCAGCTCAGCGCAAATATTCTTCCCATACCTTGGAAGCTTAAGGGAATACTTCCTCTCAGGGATCCAACAAGCACTAAGACCAAAGGGCATTGTCTACGAGGGGACTGCTGATGAGCCGGGTGGAGAGCCTGATGAAGATTACACTGTCAACTGTGATAAAAATGCCCCACCACCAAATCTTGGTAGATGGGCTAGTACAGTTGAGCCGAAATCATTTTTCGAAGGATTTCTTGCAAGTGGTGCACAACCTTTCCCCGATGCTGTTTCCATTAAAAATCTAGTTGAGTGTTACAACGACTTGGTTGGTAGAGCCATTGCAAGAAATGTAGATCCCGCACTTGCCTTGGCTATTTGGGCCGAGGAGTCTAGGGCAAGCAACTATGAATACCTAGATAGTGTTGGCAGAGGTAACGTAGCAGACTTTGGATGTACGGTTGGTATAACAAGAAGAGACTATTTAGCACAATCAACATGCTTCCTCAATCTATTGTCTGCGTATGGTAGCCCGTTACACATGACATGTGCCAGTAAACTTGCTTGCAGAATGGATGAGAACAGGTATCCCACCATGCTTGACTTCATGTTGATATTCGAAGGAGGTAATCAATCTTGTAGAGAAAACAGGTTCACAATAGAACCCCTGTTCCCCGCTGCCCTTGAAGAATATTACAGAATCGTATCTCGAACAGAACTAGACATTACTCAAAGAATCTCAAACACGCAGTGTCCACTGTAAGCTTGCACAAAAAATTACAGCACTAACCCTTGAGTGGCATCACCAAGTGAAGAAAGTTGGATTCTGAAGGATCATAGACCTGTAAAGCTGAGTTGGAGTCAATCCCTTTCAAGTCCACCGATTCACTTGTAATAACTGCCAGACAATCTTCCAGATACTTACCATTTAGATACATCTCAAATGGATCACCCTCCACTTTGGCCGACACTTCCGACTGGGTCTCCCCCAAACCGGTGCTTTCTGCACCAACCTTAATTGCTGACTCCCCTATCGTCAAAGTAAGCTTGCCCGATGATTGTCTGGCAAAAACCTGAGCCATTTTGACAACCCTTGAAAAGTCATCAAGTGAAACATTAATTGAACACTCATGATTTTTTGGGATAATCTTTTCAAAGTTTGGGTAGTTGCCCTCAATCACTCTACTTGTCACAACCACTTCCCCAAGACCAAAGACAATAGTTTTTTCTTCTTGGTTATATTTAAAACTGACAATGTCTGCTGCAAACCTTCCAATCTCCCCAAGAATCTTTCTTGGGACAACAAAACTAAAATCTTCAACAGTCTCCCCCAGGCTCCCCATTTCAAACTTTGAAAGCCTAAAGCCGTCAGTGGCAACCAGCCTAAACCTACCAGCTGAAGCCGAAAACAAAACTCCTGTAAAGATTGGTCTTGCCTCATCTACCCCCACCGCAAAGAGGACTCTTTTAAGTGCCTTACTCAATGAGTCGAAACTAAGATTGAAACCACCCTCAGGAGCCACCACGGTAACTTCTGGAAACTCTGAGACACCGGAGGTTGCAAGGGTTGCCTTAAAGCCTTCTGAGTAGATGACCAATAGCTCCTTCTCAATCTTTAATGAGACCTCCCGGGAAGAAAGGTTGCCAACTATCTCAGACAACTGCTTGGCCGGAACCGCACACTCACCCTCCGAAACCACCTGTGCTCCTATTTTTCCAACCATACTCATCTCAAGATCAGTAGCAATGACCATCAGGGACGCACCCTCTGCTCTAAGCTTTACACTGGATAGAATCGGTAGAGTAGCTCTACTGCTTACAAACCTGAGGGCTGACTGTAGTGTTTTTGAGAAATCGGTGGTTAAGACTGTAAATTCCATTCTGGCAAAAGTATACGGTACTCAAGAGACAAAACAAACCCAGATTGAAAAAGCTTGTTGACTCCTAATCTTTTATTCCCTATATTTACCTAACTTCATTAATTGGCTTGTTTTTGTTAAGCCAATCTCCTTCAAAAGTAGTGCTTAAATTGTTGTAATTATTTGTAATAATAGCCTCAACTTAAAAGTAAATTCTTGTAAAAACTTGGGTTAGGTACAAAGTATTTGTTATCAACAGTTGTGAACAAATCTGTATTTCCGTTTCTTTCTTAATATTATTTAGTAGTGCTAGTAGTAGTACTGTGGATCTCGGTGGATTCTTCTGCGTGACTAGCCTTGAAAAAGTTTTCAACAATAGCCTAGAGAGACGTGTGGACAAAATTGTGGAAAACTTTGTTTTCACGGTGGATAAGTGGATATTCCACGGGACTTTTCAACATTTCCACATTACAAAAGAGCTTTTATCCCCTCTATGTCCCGTCTTATGTCGGGATCAGTTGAGGCGCTGCTGGCAATTTTATTAACTCCATGCATGATGGTTGAGTGGTCTCGCCCACCCAATACCTGACCCAGTTCTTCGTAAGGTACCTGCATTTCCATGCGAAGCAGGTACATGAGGATGTGTCTTGGGTAAGAAACCATCCTGCTCCTGCCGTTTCCAAGTATTTGTCTCTTGTTGATTTGATAGTGCTTGCACACGGCGTCTATTAACTTGTCAGTTGATACCTCTCTGGTCTTTTCAACCAGTACCTCACCTTCTCCTTTGGTTAAAAGCTTTTTAATAAGTTCCTCATCTGGGTCGGCTTTTCTCATGAGTAGTTCAGATGAAAGGCGAACCAGGAATCCTTCTATTTGTCTTGCCCCAAGAGTGTTTGCAGCAATTAGGTGCACTAGTGTGCTTTCAAGGTTAATCCCCTTCTGCTCTGCTTTGATCTGGGTAATGGCACACCTCAGTTCAAAATCCGGCTGACTAATGTCTACAATAAGTCCTGCTTCAAACCTGCTCCTTAATCTGTCTTCTAATTTTTTAATCTCAGTTGGAGGTCTGTCGCTTGTCATGATTATCTGCCCCCCTGCTGAGGTGACTGCGTTAAAAGTGTGGAAAAATTCTTCCTGAGCTGTGTCCTTGCCTGCGATAAACTGCACATCATCAACAAATAGCGCATCAAGTTTTCTGTACTTTGCCCTAACCTCGTGTGTGTTTTTTGACCTGATTCCCTGAACAATATCGTTGGTAAAGTCCTCGCCTGTTACTGCAAGCACCTTAGCACTTAGTGATTTTTTGAGCATGGTTATTCCCACTGCATGCATTAAGTGGGTTTTTCCAACCCCTACCCCTCCCCAAATAAACAAAGGATTGTAGGCATTACCTGGTGACTTAGCTACAGCCTCGGCTGCAGCCCAGGCTAGTTGGTTGCTCCCTGAAACTGCAAAGTTTGCGAAGGTGAAGTATGGTCTGATATGTGCCTCAGACATCTTTCTCATTAAGGCCTCACTATTGTCGGTCTCCTCAAATAGTGGTCCAGCTGAGTCTCCGCTTGGCTCAGCCATTCTCTCTGGGTCAGTCTTGATTGAGAAAGTAAGGTCGCAAGGAGCTCCGATTGCTTTTATGAGTGCTTCTTGGAGTAGACCAAAGTATCTCTCTTGTACGTATTGCCTCACCATAACAGTGTCACAACCAACTTCTGCTATGTAGCGGGTTGCATCGACCTTTCTAATACTAGCTAAATGGGTTTTGCTGACCCAGGTTTTAAATGAGGCTTCAGAGAGGGCTACCTTTACACTATCTAGTACAAGCTTCCAAATATCTTTTTTGTCTGTTTTTCCAAGAGGTTGCATAATCGTTGTTCATAAAAAGCAGGTACATTCTTTTTAACAAGTTATCCACAATTCATCAATAGGAGTAAGTGGATGAAACTGTGTCAGGTGGAGTAGAATTCAAGCTTGAATAACCTTTAGGAGGATTTATGGGTACGGACAATAAGCCAGAGTTGAGAGTAGTGTTTAAACACCCAACTAGCCCACACAACATTCCACACATCGGAATAGAGCTTCTGGGTGCGCACATGGATTTAGCTCAAACAATCCTAAACCTTATGAGGATCCCCTTTGTGGTTGGAGTAAGTTGTGGTGACCTTGAACATCCAGGTAGGTTAAGCTTGCAGCTTATGCCGGGGTGTGACACAAGCGATGGAGTGGTTGTACTTTTGCGGTCTTGGATTCAGAAAATCTTCAACCAATTCACTGTAGTGTGAGTCGTTTGGGCTGCCTAGGAATAGGCAGCCTTGAAAAAACACCCCAGTTGGCCTTATACTAGGCAATGTCTACAAAAAGAACTTTCCAAGGAAGCAAGACAAAAAGGAGAAAGCTAGGCTTTCGAACAAAAATGTCTACTACCAAGGGAGCTAAAGTTATCTCCAAAAGAAGAGCTCACGGAAGAACCCGTTTGGCTGTCTAACAATGCTTTCTAGGATAAATCGCCTAACCAGTTCCTCTGAAATTGAAAATTTGAAACAAACAGGCGACAAACTTCACACTGATTACTTTATTATTGTTTACTCCCCCAACACCCTTGGGCACCCAAGATGTGCATTTGTTGTAAGCCCAAAGGTAAGCCCCCTTTCAGTGACAAGAAATAGGATCAAGAGGTTAACCTCTGAAGCCCTTAGGTTATCAGCAGGCTTTAAATCAGCCGCTAAAGATTTTGTGTTTATAGCCAAAAGGTCGGCTGCTGGTGCCTCGCTTAGTGCCATCTCGGCTGACATTGAATTTACCCTTACCAAGATTGGTTAAAAATAGCTAGCAAAATGTACCAGGTGCTATTAACTATCTATAAAAATTCTCTCTCGTTTATGATCTTTGTTCTGTTTGGTCATGGTTGCAGGTTTACTCCAACTTGTAGTCAGTATGCAGCTGAAGCGCTAACCAAGCATGGGATTATCAGCGGTACTGCCCTGTCTATTAAAAGAGTTCTTCGCTGTAGGCCTGGCGGTGGTTCAGGGTATGATCCCGTTTAGTCGACCTCGTATGTACAGGAATCGGCAATTTTATTGAAATACGCAGAAAATGCAAACAGTCCATTTGACAGCAGATCCTCTACTTGCAGACTGCTCACACCTTTGTTTTTGTAAAAATCAACAACTAGCGGAATCGCTTCTTTTAAAGTCTTGCCTCGTATTGATTCTGTTAATTCATCCATAAAGTCGCTTCCGGACACCTCTGTTAGTATGCGTGTGGCTCTGTAGATATTGTCTGTAACCCCCCTGGTTGACTCTAGTTCTGCTTTCAATCTCTGTAGTGACTCTTTTGATATTGTTCTTTGAGTAATGTCTTCTGGGGGAATTGAGCCAATTACGTATTCCTTTTTCTCTAGTCCATGTTCAATGTTTGCGTTGTGGATTACTTTGCCGTCTGCCTCGTATAGAGCAGCCTCTTCTGAGGGGTTGTATTCAGCTAATCTTGGAACGAAATCGGCATCTTCTATCAGACCCCCACTTTCTCTTGCTGTCATTGCACACTTAATAATATATCTCATTGCTACGACTCCTTTGGCAAAACTTTCATCGGGTGTAACCCAAATCAGTTTTTCGGCATACTTTGTATCGTGCGGGTCATTCCATGTGCTTAATAGTTCTTCTATTGACGTTTGATCTGACCTGGAAAGCATCTCCTCAGACGTCGATTGGGGACCAATATAGCCTCTGTAAAGTTTTGTGTTAGATGCCGACTCATTTTCTTTTCTTAAATCTTCGTTCTCCATGGTTTTATTATAGTGTATGCTTGCAAATACAGTTACGCAGATGCTCTTCTGCTACAATTGCGTATGAATATATTTGACCAGCTTTTGACCATGCCGCTTGCCAATGGTCTGATTCTTTTTTACAACTTATTTGGTCAAAACTTGGGGGTGGCCATAATTGGCTTCACTCTCTTTTTGGTTTTAATCCTAACCCCGCTAGTTCGCCCATCAATGATTGCTGCAAAGAAAATGAGGGCACTGCAGCCTGAGATTGCCAAGCTTAAAAAGAAATATGCTGATGATAAGCAGGGTCTTATGAAGGCCCAGGCGGATCTTTACAAGGCCAGGGGCATTAATCCAACAGCTGGGTGTCTACCCCAGATTGTTCAATTGGTTATCCTAATCTCTTTCTATTCTGTCTTCACCAAGCTTCTTGCTGGCCACGGTACTATTAGTAGTGAGTTTAACAATCTTTTGTACGCCCCACTTAAGTTTGCTGAAAATTACCAAATCAATAAATCTTTCCTCTATTTGGATGTGACCACCCCTGACAGGTTTAACATCCCAGGTCTACCCTTTCCAATTCCTGGCGTAGTATTAATTTTGGCAGCTTTGGTTCAGTTCTTGTCAGCAAAAATAGCTATGCCATTTGTTGAGCAAGAAGAGAAAGTGGCAGAAAAGACCAAAAGCGAGGTTGATGACTTTGCTGTAGCCATGCAATCATCTATGGTTTACTACCTCCCACTAACAACAATCTTGTTTGGTCTAAATTTCCCCTCAGGACTAGCTCTTTATTGGTGTGTATTTTCAATAGTTTCTGCAATCAGGCAGTACAATAACTTTGGCTGGGGTGGTCTAACCCCATTTGCCAAAAAACTTGGATTTAAAGTCGACCCCCCAGCTACTGTTTGAGGTTTTGAACTTATCTGCTACAATAGCTTCAAATGTCAAAATCTAGCTCAACCAGCTCCCAACTACAAGAACTAACAGAAAAACTTCTCACTCTTTTGTCTATTCAAGGAAGTGTTGTTGTAAATTCTGAGGGTGATGTTCATATAGTCACAATCGACAGTCCTGAATCATCAGGTCTTCTAATTGGGGCACATGGGGCCACTCTTGGTGCAATTCAGTCATTCTTGTCTATGGCAATGAGAGCAAGGACCGGTGAATGGGTTAAGTTGAGTGTTGATATTGCTGGTTGGAAAGCAAAGCATGAGGAGTACTTGGTTTCTTTGGCCAAACAAGCTGCTGATCGTGCCAAGTCGACTGGTGAGCCACAATACCTTTATAACCTAAATCCTGCTCAAAGAAGAGTAATTCATACTGCACTATCTGAAATTGGTGGTGTTAAAAGTGAGTCAGCCGGTGAAGGAGTTGAAAGATACATGGTTGTTACCTCCTCGTGAAACTAAGGAAGTTATTACTTTTCCTCTTAATTGTTTTCTCCCCAACACAACTTAGTGTCAATTTTTGGCCAGAATGGTCTACGCCTTTTGGTGTAAGGGTTGACTATCTTTCCCCTGCAATATTTGCAACAGACTTTCTGCTTGTGCTTTTTTTAATTTTTTCAATTAAAAAAATATTGAGCAAAGAGTTGGTTGTCTACTCTCTGTTGTTTTTACTTTTTGCTGTTATTAACTCCTATTTTTCTCAGCTTCCACTTCTTAGCGCATATCGGTTTTTAAGACTATACCTTTTGGGACTATTGTTTGTAGCAGTAGCTAAGTCAGTGGATGATTACAAAGACATCAAAGCTCCTGCAATTGTGCTATCTGGGTTAATGCTTGTAACCATTTCTTGGCTGCAGTTTATTAAAGGGTCAAGCATAGGAGGGCTTATGTACTATCTTGGAGAAAGACCTCTTTCCACTTCTTTTTCAGGGATTCAACTTTCAAACTGGCTTGGTAGATTAACTCTTTCACCATATGCCACTACTCCCCATCCAAATATTCTGGCCGGATACATGACAATGGGGATATTGTATTTTACAAACGTTAACTTAAAGCCATGGCGAAAAGTATTTCTTCTCCTCCCTCTTACAGTGATATTTTTAACACAGTCGATATCTGCACTCCTTGCTCTTCTTGTAGGCTTATTTTTTTCAAGTAAAAAATATATAAACCTTACAGTTACTGTTTTACTGTTTGCTCCACTGATCCTCTGGTTGATACCAGTAAATGAAAAAATGTTAGATTTGCCAAAATCAATAAATGAGAGAATAATATTATCAGAGAGAGCAAAAGAATTATTTTTGCAATACCCAATTTTTGGAAGTGGGTTTGGAACATTTACTTTTGCAACATCTAAAAACGCTTCCTTTGATACTGGTAGGTATTGGCTTCAACCAGTCCACAATTTCTTAGGATTAACACTTTCGGAGGCATCTTTTGGATTTTTAATTTTTGCCGCCCTAATTTTCACTTTAGTTAGGAAAACAACCCCATACGCACTCAAACTTATAGTGGCCACCCTTACAATTGGAATGTTTGATCACTACTTTCTAACTCTCAATCAGCCAATGCTTGTTTTAGTCTTGTTATTGGCATTATCTTCGCATGAAGAAAAAGAAGTATTACATAAATCTGAAAGTAGTCTTTAACTTTCAAAAATAAAAGTATACAATCCTCTCGTGGTAGTAAACATATTTACAGATGGTGGATCGCGCGGCAACCCAGGACCCGCAGCATCTGCGTTTGTTGTCAAAAATACAGATGGTGAGATAGTTTACAAAGCAGGTGTTTACTTGGGTGAATCAACAAATAATAAAGCAGAATATATGGGGTTACTAAACGCATGGAACTGGGTGGTGGCAAACAATATTTCTCAAGTAAATTTTTTCCTTGATTCAGAATTGGTTGTAAAACAAATTACTGGAATTTATAAAATAAAAGATAGCTCCCTTTCTGTGATTGCTTCAAAAATAAAAGAGATAGAAAGAAATAGCGGTATAAAAGTTTCCTATACACACGTGTTAAGACACAACAATAAAGATGCGGATAAACTTGTCAATGAAGTTTTAGACGCAAACTAACACCTTGCTCCAACTACCACGATAAAACTTCCCTATTACCCACTTAAGCTTATTCAAACTTGTAATTAGACTATTCGGTTAACTTCCAACTACCCCTTTCACCTAATCCCACGAAGAAAAATAATTAATGCGGCAACTGTAAAGTACCTTTATATAAACCGTAAATTGTAGGCTATTATAAATAGATGAATAAGATTCTTTTGGTCACAGCCAATGATGCTTTTGCTAGTTCTTTTTTAACGCAAGCTAAATATTATGGCGGGGCTGATTGGATTAAAGACGTTAGTCATTCTAATTTGGATGGCTATCAGTTAATCATTACAGAAAACCTGTCTACCCCGCATTCTCCACGTGTAGTCTATTTGTCGTTTGGAGACTTATCTGCCAACCACTTACCGACTCCACTGATAAAGATTGTGGGTCAGTTGGACCAAAACCAGGTAAGCCAAATCCTCTCCTCTTGTTTTGGTTTTGGTCCGATAAAAGACCAAGTCTATATAGGACAAGTAAGTCCTAGTCCGACAATTCTGTCTACTCCACCAATTATTCCCCACTCCTCTTTGTCTGAGCAGTCTCATAAAGCTTCTGAGCCATCGGTAAATCAAAAACACAATATGGAAAAACCAAGAAGGCTTAAGGGTCGCTCCAGTTCAGTTAAGAGTAGCTTGTCTTACCTGATCTCAGGGATGACAATGGGAGCCTTTACTCTTCTTTTGGGTTTGGCAATTCCTGCAGGCAGTCTTGGTCTTTCGTCATTTTGTGCTAGGCAATCGCTTAAAGAGGCGGTGGCTTTTGAAAGCATTAATAAATCACTTGTTAACTGCAGTCAGTCTTTTTCAAAACTATCACTAGCCACTGCCCTGCCTCTGTCTGGGTTTAACTTCTTTGGAAACATTGTTGATGCCGCTAAGACCATTGATTATGCGACAAAGACCTTGGATGTAGTGTTTGATTCTGGATTGGAAGGTTTTTTTGCCAATAGTTCCAAGTTAGACATAGGTCGAGTAGCATCAGTTCTTTCTGTATATTCTGAGTCAATTGAACCATTAAACCAGAGAATTCCTGGTCTCAAAGGAGCATTGGACCTGATTGCTACTTTTGAGCCTCTTTTGTCACACCACAGGGATATACTCGGCTTTAATAAGCCAGTCACCTATATGGTGCTATTTCAAAACAACATGGAGCTTAGGCCAACTGGCGGATTTATTGGCTCTTTTGCCTTGGTGGACATTGCAAGCGGTAAGTTGGATAGTTGGAAGGTGTATGACGTTTATGACGCTGACGGTCAGCTTCCAGGTTATGTGCGACCTCCAGAGCCTATTTTCAATCACTTAAAAGAAGCGCAGTGGTGGCTTAGAGATAGTAACTGGGATCCAGACTTTCCAACAAGTGCAAGAAGAGCAACATGGTTTTTGGACAAGAGTTTGGACAGGCAAGTCAGGGGTGTGATTGCAGTTAACCTGGAAGTTCTTAGGGAAGTGCTTGCATCTGTCGGGCCAGTTGAATTGGAGGGCGGGGAAGTCATAGATGCAAACAACTTCTACTCCCACATTCAAAACGAAGTGCACGAAAGCTTCTTCCCAGGTTCAACCAAGAAGAAAGACAAGCTTACTGAAGTTGCAAATGCTGTCATGGGCAAGCTGTCATCTCTGCCTGCTGAAACAATGGTTAAGTTGTTGGGGGGTATAAACAACAGGATAGACTCCAAAGATTTTCAGATGTTTTTCCCAGACTCTGATTTGTCAGCAAAACTTTTTGCAATGGGGGTCTCTGGTTCGGTAAGGGAGGGGAGTGTGGGCTTTGTAGAAGCAAACCTTGGAGTTAACAAGGCTAATCAATATGTAGATAGGGGAGTTTCACTAAAGGTTAAAAAGGAGCAGGGGAGAGTTGTAATCGACAAGACTATAACAATACAAAATAGTGCCAAGGAGGACTCTGGGGATACAGTCTATAAGTCATATGTGAGATCCTTGGCACCAGCTTCAGCAAAGCTTGTGTCTTTAAAGGTAGAGGATAGATATGGAGTCCGCGAGCCAAAGCCTGATATAACCTTTGTCTCAAATAGGGTAGAGTTTGGTGCCTTGGTCGAAACACAAGCAGGTAAGCAGTCAACCTTAAAGGTGTCTTTTGAAATTGCCACTGATTCTCTTGTCGAAGAAAAAGGGGAGACTGGGCTATGGTTTTTCAAGCAATCCGGCGCCTCCTATAAAGACTTTAAAGTTGAGGATTTGACCTTAGGGGGTGTTGGCAGTTACAATAGCTCGCTTACGTCAGATATATTTATTAAAATTCAAAAATGAACAAATTGACACTCAAACTACAGAAAAGGGAAGTCACTGGTAAAAAAGTCGAAAGACTCAGGAAGCAGGGGATAGTGCCTGCTACTTTGTATGGACTAGGAAAGCCTTCAGATACTGTTTCTGTTTCTTACGATGAGCTTAGAAGAGTATTTTTGGAAGCAGGTGAGACTGGATTGGTAGAAGTCGAACTAGATGGAGTGACTACCCCAGTTTTGATCTCCACAGTATCCACAAGCCCGGTTACAGGTGAAATTATCCATGCTGACTTAAGAAGAGTTAACCTGAAAGTAAAGGTAAAGGCCAATGTTCCTGTTGAGCTAACAGGTGAGTCCCCAGCTGAAAAATCAGGTCTTGGCACAGTTGTCCTTATGGTTTCAGAGCTTGAAGTAGAGGCTCTTCCAGCAGATCTTCCAGAAAGTTTTCTGGTTGATATCTCTGTGCTAACTGAAGCTGACCAATCCCTAACAGTTTCTGATCTTAAGATTGATGCCAAGAAGATTGAGATTCTTTCTGATCACGAAACAATAATCGCCAAAGTAGAACCTCCCCAGGAGGAAGTAGCTACTGAAGCTGATGCAGCTCCAGCTGAAGTTGAGACTACTGTACAAAAGTCTGAAGAAGCTCCTAAAGAGGAGAACTAATCTCCAATAAAAAAGACCGGCTAAACGCCGGCCCAATTCACTGTGACTCCATTCAGCTTTGCTTGAGAGATAATTACACTAATAGCATTTGGTGGTAGTACCGTGAACAATTCTGGGTGTGTCTCCAGTATGTAGATCAGGTCAACCAAGTGTTTGAGATCGCTCCCAAGTGGTTCATCCTTGTTTGCTCTAAGTTCTACCGCCCCATACTTATACAGACATAGGTTGTAAAGTGATCCAAGCAGTCCGCGTATGGCAAATCTGGAAGCATTCGTCCACAGAGACTTGTAACTAATATATGGCCAGCAAGTAAACACCTCAATTTGGACTTGGTCGACTTCGGTTCTGAGAGAGTCCCCTTCACCACTAGGTGAAGGAGCTAATTCAAAGATTCCTGACTCAAGAAAGTCGTTCCACGTTTCAGGGTTTACCACCAAATCAAGATCGGATGGTGCCCGTCCTCCATATGACCAAAGAACTGTGCTGCCAAAGGCCAAGACATCACCCTTGAATGGTCTTTTCAGTATAGTATCGATTGCAAGACTGAGTCCTTCGAATACATCTGCGTGGTAAATCTCGATTCGAGGTTGCATTCATGGCTCCTGGTGTCATTACCCGTTTAACAGCTAGGAATTATACCTCTTTTGGCCAAGAAGTGGAAATTAAGTGGGTTTTTTTGCCAAGTTGAGTCCAGCAGGCCTCTGTTACAAATGGTGCAAATGGATGAAGAATTGTAAGCAGTTTCTCTAAAGTATCCCTCATTTGTTTTGTGCCAACACTACCCTTTTTAGCCTCCTCTATCCATTTGTCACAATAGCCATGCCAAAAAGCTTGGTATGCAATCTCGCTGGCCTGTCCTGGCTTAAGTTTTTCCAGGTTATCCTCGATGTCTTTAATCCACCCACCAAGCTCAACCTCAAGATCTTTGTTTATTTCAGTGGTCTCCCCTTCAAATTCCAAAACAAATCGTGTTGCATTCCAGATTTTGTTACTGAAGTTGCGCATACCTTTGATTGTTTGTTCAGACACACTCTTGTCCTGTCCTGCTGTTGAACCCATTACCAAAGCCATGCGTAGTGCATCTGCTCCATACTTCTCTGCCATGTCCACAGGATTAATCACATTACCAATGCTTTTACTCATCTTTCTTCCTTGGCTATCCCTGACAAGTCCATGTAGATACACATCTTTGAATGGTGATTTGCCTGTTAGATATACCCCAAGAAGCATCATTCGCATAACCCAGAAGGGGAGTATGTCGTAGCCTGTTTCCATAACAGATGTTGGGTAAAACTTTTCAAAGTCACCATCCCTTATAGACAAGGTCACAACTGGCCATTGGCCACTACTAAACCAGGTGTCGAAGGTATCTGTCTCTTGGATGAACTTGTCTCCTGGTGAGTCTGCTGAGACTATAAACTCTGAATCCTTTGGTGCAATTAAGGTTTGCAGTCCAGCTGAGATCTCATTTAGATTGTGCTCTTTCAAAAGATTGCTTAATACTCCAATCTTTCGATTTCCATTTTGGTCTACAAACGTGACTCTAATGTTGGGGTTTTTGTCCACGTTGTACCACACTGGTAGTCTGATTCCCCAGACAATTTGTCTACTAATGTTCCAGTCTTTGAGGGAGGTAAGCCAATTCCTGAGAATTTTTTCTCGACCTGTTCCATGTATAGTTGTCTCACCACTGTCTAGGCTATTGATAACGTTTTTAACCAGTGGAGCCACTTTGACAAAGAATTGTGGTAAGGGGAGTGGCTCTATTACTGTTTTACACCTGTAACAAACACCAACAGAATTATTGTGATCAACCTCTTTGACCAACAAGCCTCGCTCCCTAAGCTCATTCACAACAGCCTCTCTAGCAGCCTTTACTCTCATGCCAGTAAACTTGCCAGCAACCTCGGTGAGCTTGCCATCAAGCCCTATGACCTGCTTGGGCTCAGGTATTTCATCTTTGTGTCTTGTCCAAACATCAAAGTCGTTGTGGTCATGGTATGGAGTGATTTTGACCACACCTGTCCCAAACTCTGGGTCAACATATTCATCAGCAATCACTTTTAACTTGAATTTTCCATTTAACCCTTCAACCTCTATCTCTTGTCCGATGTACTCTTGATACCTCTTGTCACTCGGGTGCACACAAACTGCGGTGTCTGCAAACTTAGTCTCGGGCCTAGTTGTTGCCAGTACAAATGGACCATATTGAATGTAGTAAAGCTTGCTCTGGCTTTCTATATGGTCAATTTCTAGCTCTGAGTAGCCGGTCCCACACTTTGTGCAGTAGTTGACCAGCTTCTCTTCCCTGTAGACCAAACTGTCTTTGTGTAGTTTTTCAAAGGTTTGGTAAACAAACCCGACCACCTTGGGGTCGAGGGTGAATGTGAATCTATCCCAGTCTGCGCTTGCGCCTAGTCTTTTCATTTGTGAGACAGCTACGTCGGAATTCTCCTTCACGTATTTTTCTATTAGAGAAAAAAGAGTTTCGCGGTCAAAATCAAACCTACTCTTGTCATCTTTAGCAAGCTTTTTTTCAAACACGAATTGTGTCTCAATTCCAGCGTGGTCAGTGCCTGGTAGCCACAGTGTTTCGCAGCCTTTCATTCTGTTGAAGCGAATGAAGATGTCTTCCAGGGCTATGAACATGGCGTGTCCCACATGCAGAGGATCATTTGCGTTTGGGGGAGGCATGATGATTGTGAAAGGCTTGCCGTTGCCTTTGGGTGCAAACTGTCCACCCTCTTCCCATTTTTTGTAAATCTCCCCTTCTTTTGAGTGGTCGTAATGTTTTTCCATTGAGGCTAGTATAGCAGTTTAGGATTCTCGGCCAACCTCTAGGTTAGCCACAGCCTCGATGGACAATGGGTCTACAGGTTTGTATTTGTAGAATGCAGCCGAGGCGATCATTGCTCCGTTGTCAGTTGCATATTCTTTTGTACATACAAATAGTTGGTCTTTAAATTCCAATTCCATTTTTTGCCTCAATCTGTTGTTTGCAACAACCCCTCCGCCCAAGATAAATGATTTGAAGTTTTTTTCAAAAAATATCTTTTTTGACTTGATGATCAGAGAGTCAATTATTGATTCTTGAATTTGGGCACACATAAACTCAACACTCTTGGGTTGCCCTTCTTTTGTCTCCTTGAGAACAGCGGTTTTTAGGCCAGAAAAACTTAAGTCAAATGTGTCATCGTGTGCAAGTGGGCGAGGGAAGTAGTTTAATTTTTCGTCTGGATTGTCTTTGATGTAAGCCTCTGCAAGGATAGATATTTGTGGGCCGCCTGGATAGGGGAGTCCTAGTAATCTTGCGCACTTGTCAAAGCATTCTCCCGCAGCATCATCTCTGGTGCCTGCAATCCATGTGATATTAAGGTCCTCATCAAGCGAGTAAAAATCACTATGTCCACCTGACACAACCAAGCAGAGAGCTGGTAGTGTTGGGTTTGTGGTCAGAAATGAGGCAAATATATGCCCCGCAACGTGACTGACTGGTACCAGTGGTTTATCTGAAAGCAATGAAAGTGTTTTGGCACTCTCAACTCCAACAAGAAGTGGCCCAATTAATCCATGGCCAATGTCAACTGCAATCGCATCGATTTTTGACAGTAATTCAGAAGGAGTGCCTTGACCAAAAGCTTCTACCAAGGATTGGTTTATTGTTGCAATTATGTATTCCTGTTGCGCCCTGGCAGCGTTTTCGGGAATGATTCCACCTGTTTGTGTATGCTTGGCCATCGAGGTTGCAGTTGAGAGTGAGAGCACAGTCTTCCCATCTTCAACAACCGACGCAGAGGTTTCGTCACAACTTGTTTCAATTCCTAGTATTTTCACCTAGATAGTATATCTAATTTTGCCTTCTGAAGCTTTACTTTTAAACCAGCCCTTGGCTTAAGTATCTTTCCAAAAGCCAAGGGGTATGGTCTGGTTTATTGGATTTGCGCTGCAACTTAATGCACGCGCCTGAATACTGATTGAGGGATGCCCCTCAGTAATAAATCTAGCAATACTTGTTTACCACTTCAATACGATTTATTGCCTTGTTCCTCGAAGATATACGGCTTGCCATGGTCTGTAGCTACTTACAAATGTTTGTTTGTTTATAATCTGACCATCTCTTTCAACAATATAGTCAAAACTGGCCCTGCCTCCCCACGCTTTGTGTTCTTGTTGTCTAATTGTGCCCAAAGGAAGAGTTGGGTCATCTATGTAAAGATCATCAGCTGGTGCCGACACATTGGTTAGAGACACCTTACCAATGCTTGCCCTTCTGCCATCATTTGTTCCATAGATCTCATAACTTGCAGTCATTTTTTTAGTATCCACTTTAGTTTGAATAAGAATGTGACCAGGGGTGTCGTTTTTGAATTTAAAGTCTGTGGTGGGGGCGTAAACTGTGGCATCAAGTCCAACTGATGCTCCTTGTTCGTAATAGCTCACTCGGTAACTATGACCTCTTCGCTCAACAATAGGGAGTCCTGCAGCCATTGCAGCTCTAAATAGTGTGCTACTTACCTGGCAAATACCTCCTCCATCGCCAAGCACTGTCTTGCCGTCTTTAATAACATAGGCTTGCTTGTATCCTGTTAGTGTTGAGATGTCTCCAACTGTTTGGTTGAAGGAAAATGTTTCCCCTGGTGCGATTAATACACCATTAATTTTCGAGGAACCGACAGAAACATTGTGGACTCTTGATGGAATGGATCCCTTAAACTCACTTGTACCCACACCCAACAGCTCATTTATTCCAAGTTGATTAAGCTCGGAAAGACTTGTTTTGGCAGTCTCTCGCGTGAATGGTGTGTTGATTTTAATCTCCCCTGTTGCCCCTGACACTATCTTGTCCGCTATTTGTTTAACCAGTCCTTGTTGTTCGATCAGATAGCCATCCTGTGGTGGTGCAAATTCAACAACCTTGCCCTCATTGAATGCAAATACAGCCTCAACAGCATCTTTGTTGTTTTGTTTGGCAACTAGCTGGACTGTTTCGTTGATCTTTTCTATTTTCACCTGACCATTTGGAGAGAGAAACTCAACTAGTTGTGGGAAATTGATAGTGTAAATTGTCAGGCCGTCTATTGTAAGGTCAATACTGGTTTCTTTTAGGGAATTGGCTCTACTTGTAAGTTCTAAAACTTCACTATCTGTGATGGTTGGGTCTTCCAGTTTGGTGGGTAGTGCTACATCAGAGCTTTTGTTGGTAAGTGCCACAACTATTGCCCCCTCTAGCTGTTTACTGTCAACTCGAACCCCACGTGAACCAGGGTTGACCACAATTTGCCCATCTACTATTGATACAGAAGGGGACTGGTATTCACTCCCAATTCTTGAGTTTAGGGATGATGCCAGCTCTTTCACTTTCTCGCTATCAAGTCTTATTGGAAGAACCACCTCTTTTCTTTTGAGTGATGAGCTGACCAGTTGCGCCAAAGCAGTGAGAGCATTTTTATTTCTTCCTATTTGGTATGCATTGGCTGAGGCAGAGTCGTAATCAGCAGTTGCCCCTAGGTCTGAAAGTAGTATTGGGACACCTTGTCCTTCTGGGGTCTTGATTAGTATTTGGTCGGGAAGTGGTCGATATGTTGAAAGAAGTTGTTTGGTTTCAACCAAACTCCTGTCTCTTATACACATAT
>DBDT01000047.1 GCA_002293705.1 Candidatus Woesebacteria bacterium UBA925 | reverse complement strand
TTTGTAGGAAGATAGCTGCTATTTGTGAGTTTAAACCCAGCAGTTATCAATGGTTTCGTGTCCAGCCCAATCTCAGGCTCAACAATTGTTAGAAATGCTCTGTGTTTTTTTTGAAGTGAGTAAATTTCTTTTAAGTTAATTTTTTCTGTTCTTTGAATTTTTAACGCACTTCCAATTATTGGAAGTTTTTTAATAAATACTTGACCTATTGATGCCCTTTCCACTTGCCAAAAAATCCCAGTTAGAAAGTTTGCATACTCTCTGGATTGCCTAATATCTAGCGGCCTATCTTTGATTTTAACCTTAGTACTTGCCATCTAATTTTGTCCATCACAAGGTAAACTTTGTAACCAAGCTTATTAATAGGTATATCCCAGGTGCCGACAAATTCAACAACCTGAGGCCTAAATCCTTCTTTGAACCTTGTAAAACCCTTGCCCTCTTCCAGTCCCCACATATCAAACTTGGATAGCTTCAGTTTTTTTCCAAGCCTGATTGACTCCCACATCATCAGATGGGATGCCATCACTTCTCTGTGTTTGTCGCTACTTGCGCCATACGGATAGTAAAGAGTGTCCTTCCAAACAAATACAACCCAGGTTGCAAGAACCTCTTTTTTAAACGTAGCCACCAAAAGATGTGCTATTGGCGCCTCCCGCTCTTCAATCATATTTTTGTGCAGAGTTTCCCACATCTGTCTGTGATATTTTTTGGTATGGGCAAAAAAGTTCTGTCTTTTGGCGGTTTCAAAAGTAAGTTCTAGATATTTTTCAAATGATTTGCTGTCTTCTTTTTCGTCAACAACTACCCCTTTTTTGATTGCAAGCTTAATGTTGTAGCGTGTTTTTGGATGGAAGCTTTTTAGGATCTCATCTTCAGTTTTTGTTAAGTCCATCATGAAAGTTTTTGGGGTGAATAGTCTTTTTCCGGGAGTAGCCCCATGCTTTTTTAGAATTTTTATCTGCCCATCGTCATCTGATAGGAAAATGTTTGGTTCAATTTTTACAAATATAACTTTGTTTTGTTTGCAGTAGGATAATAGTTCCTCTAAGTTTTGGTCATTAAGCCTGCCGCACTTAATCAGTGCTGCCACTGAAAAAGGTGTGTGTGGAATCTTGTGAACAGTAATTTGGCCAAAACTAAAGCGCACCACTTTATTCCCCATGCTTTTTCTAAACTCACCCCACTCCCATGTTTGCAGAGGGTGTGTGGCAATTTTGTTAAATGTTTTTTTAGTCAAATTCATAATAGTGTCTTGGTTGATCTACGTAGTTATCAGATGTGTCGATTAATTCGGTTGGAATATCTGCTATAAACCTGCTTGGGGGATTTGAAACCCTTTGGCCATATAGGAGTCTGGACTGGGCGTATGTTATGTAAAGAATCTCCTTGGCGCGGGTTAGTGCAACATAGGCAAGCCTTCTTTCTTCTTCAAGCTGGTCAGTGTCCCAGATTGATCTGGAATGTGGAAACATCCCCTCTTCCATCCCTGGGATGAAAACCACTCCAAACTCAAGACCTTTTGCCGCATGTATCGTCATCATAGTTACAGACTCTTTGTTTTCAGAACTTGCCGCTTCTTGGGCGGAGATGAGAGATACATTTTCCAAAAATTCACTTAAAACAGGGAACTCCGATGCAACAGAGCGTAACTCCTTAATGTTTTCAAGCTTTGCCATATTTTCTTCTGTTGGCCTTGAGTATTTTTCGGTGTAAGTTGTGGCTGCAATTATTCCATCCAACAGATCTATGGTTGCCATCTGTTTGTTCGCGCCTTCTTGGAATTTCTCAAATGCTTGTTTCCTCTTTTTGCCTATTTTTTCGATCCTGATCAAAGAGACCGAATCTTTTGGATTTTCGATAAGACGCATATATGAGAGCAAATCTTTAATCTCGGCTCTTTCATAGAATCTTAAGCCTCCAATCAGTTTGTAAGGTAGACCGGCGTGCAACAATGCCTCTTCAATTACACGGGATTGTGCGTTGGCTCGATACAAAATAGCAAACTCTGAAAGACTGTAGCCTACCTGCAAAAGCTCCTTAATTTTTCCGGCAATGTAGGCCGCCTCAGAAATTCCACTGTCTGCTTTGTATATTTTTATTCTTTGCCCGCGATCATTTTCAGTCCACAAAGACAAAACTGGATGAGAGTTATTTTTTGAAATAACTGCGTTTGCTGCCTCTATTATCACCTTGCTGCTTCTGTAGTTTTGGGACAAATTAAGTGTGGTGATTGTTGGGTAATCGCGACTAAGTTTGGTCACATTCCTAAAGTCGGCACCTCTCCAACTATAGATTGATTGGCTAGCATCCCCCACTGCCGTGATATGTGCTCTTTGGCCCAAAAGTAACTGTGTCATCTGATATTGAATTTTATTGGTGTCCTGCCACTCATCAACAAAGACATGTCCGAGTCTTTCATTCCAGGCATCCTTTCTTTTGATAAGTAGGTCAACTGTTTTGATAAGAAGATCATTAAAATCAAGTGCGTTGCTTTCACGAAGGTATTCGTCATATTTTTTGTAAACCAGGAATGCTTTTTGTTGTAAGTCTCCTCTGGCGTATTCTCCAAATTGCATAGGACTAACATGTCCAGTTTTGGCCTCTTCAATTAGGTCGTAAATTACAGCAGGGGCATATATTTCAGGATTTAGGTTGAGCTCCTTCATGATGTCGGCAATTGCCTCTTTTTGATCAACTGTGTCATAGATTACAAAGTTTGGGTCAATCCCAATAGCCCTGCCTTCGTTTCTAAGAACTTTGGCGCCAAAACTGTGAAATGTGCCTGCAAACCAAGGTTTTTCATTGGAGATTTGGATTATCCTCTCTTTCATCTCTGAGGCAGCCTTGTTGGTGAAGGTTAAAAGCACCATTTCTTCTGCTTTAACTTTGTTGTTTTGGATAAGCCACGCAGCTCTTTGGGTCAAAACTCTGGTCTTTCCGCTTCCAGCGCCAGCTAAAACCAAAAGGTGTCCCCCCTCATGTGTTACCGCAGCCTTTTGTTCTGGATTAAGAAGATCAAGTTGGTCCATAAAAGTATCCTACACTAAAATCCCACCCAGCCAAATTTGTTAATAAACAAAACCCCCCACAGGTTTACGATCACCCCAAGGAGTAGAAGCACAATGTGTATGGGTTTTAAACCTGTACGCTTTATATTTATTGAAAGTAAATAGATTAAGACAACGTAGCCTTCAAGGACATAGCGATAGCCAAACTGAGTCCAGCCTGTTCCGCATTTTAGTGCCGAAAAGAGTAGAAACACGCACAGTGTTAGAAGTGAAAGAGAGGCAGCAATGCTTCTTTTTGTGAAAAGAAGCATTAAAAACAAAGGGGTTGTGATCCAAATGGCAAGACCATACCAAGATGGAGTTATAAATGGTGGGGTAGTTGAAAAATTTGGCAGTCTGAATAGAAGTATCTCAAGGTGGGCGGTGATGTAGTTTGCACTTAGCATGCCTTCTGTGCACCATGGCTCCTGCCATATACCTGGTATTAGTGTGTAGCCTACATCCCAGATTTCTCCAAACCTAAAGTAATTGTAAGCAGTATTTGTGACCACAAAGACTGATACTCCAATTAAGAAGTTTACCACTGGCCTAATCATTAGTCTTTTGTGCTTGAAAAACTTGTCAAAAAGAAGGATTACAAAAAAAGGTGCAAGTAGTATGGAGTGAACTCGTGACAAGTAGCTTGCTCCTATTAAAAGACCGACCATTAGTAGGCGCTTTTTGGTCAATGATTCAAATAAGGCTAAAAGCAAGAACAAAAGTGATACAAGCTGTCCCAGGTACCAGGCAGATCCTATTGACGACATAAACCAAACAATGCTGCTTAAGCCAACTGTCACTGACATAAAATAGCCCAGTTTCTTTCCACCAATTTTGTTTCCAAGTAAAAAACTTACAACAACAATTGCAGCGCCAATGGCATTTGCAAACAATGTTTGTGAGAAGTTTGCACCTAGAACAAAAACTAATGGGGTTAAAAGAATGGCGGGCATTGGAGGGTAAACTACAAACCATTTGCCACTTTCAACAGGGATTAATTCATTTAACCAAACAGGAGCTTCAGTGAGGTATAATCTTCCTTGAGTTAGGGAATGCGCTAGTCTAACAAAATAATCATATGGTGTATGCCCGTTCCCACTGATTGCGTATATGAAAAAACTAATAAAAAAAATTGATAACAAGATCTTTTTCACAAGAGATATTCTACTTCTTTTAGCAGGAGCTCTTCTACTTAGGTTGATCCTTTCTCCGTTTGGGACACTTTCGATTGATCAAAACACCTTCATAGCTTGGGGTAACAGACTTGTTGAAGTTGGGACTCAGAGTTTTTACAGAGAATGGAGTGACTATCTTCCCGGATACCTATATGTATTAGGTGGATTGTCTTATCTGTATCAACTGATAGGCCTAAATCAGGTGATTTTGTTTAAGCTTCCAGCAATACTGGCCGATATCGCCACAGGAGCTTTGATTTACTTAACTCTAAAGAGAATGGGGAAAGACAAGATGGCGTTTTGGGCGACAGCCTTGTTTTTGTTTAATCCAGCCACTCTCTCAAACTCGACTTTGTGGGGTCAGGTAGATGTTTTTTCGGGACTTCTACCAATTGCCTCTTTTTACTTTCTCCCAATAAGTTGGCCAATTTCAGCAACGCTTCTTTCAATAGGTGCTTCTATTAAGCCCCAAGCGGCACTCGCTGCGCCAATTATTTTGTGGCTTATGTTGATTGAAAGAAGGTCGTTTTTCAAAATTGCAAGTTACATTTTTTTCTCTGCAGTAGTTTACCTTCTTTTGTTTCTACCATTCTCCTCAGGCAATCCAATTCTTTTTATAGCTGAAAGGCTTGGTGCCACCATGGGCCAGTATCCATACGGAAGTGTAAACGCCTTTAACTTCTGGGGTTTTTGGGGTTTTTGGAAACCAGAAAGCATGGGCTTTCCCAATGAAACACAAATAGGCTACGCACTTTTTGCACTCTTTGCACTTATCTGTTTCCTTAGATATAGATTGAAAAATGCAGGAGAGTACATAATGCTTTCTGTGCTTCTTGCTGCAAACTTCTTGTTTTTCACTCGAATGCACGAAAGACATCTTTTGCCTGCATTGATTCCACTGACAGTTGCCTCTGGTGTTTATCCTATCTTATTTATTCCGCTTGTTATTTTCTCGGTTGTCTATGCTGCCAACATGTTTTATGCATATCAGTGGGTGACGTTTGATTTTCTAGAAGTATTCCCTTCTTGGATGGTGGTTATCTTTATTCTTCTTAACCTGTTGGCCTTTGGTCTTCTGTTGTTTTCCAGAATAGAAAAACAATACAACTTTTTTGGGCTGTCGACAAAGCTTAAAAGCCAAAACATTTCAAAACTAATAATTAGTTGGATAACTAGCTTTTGGAAAAAACCTTTAATTGACGAGACTGACAAGAAGGAAAAAGGTCTTAGAAAAAATTTCACTTTTGCTGCAATTTTTTCAATTCTTGTTGTAGGCTTACTGTCAAGATCGATTAACTTGGGAAATCCTCCCGAAATGTATTTTGACGAGGTGTACCACGCATTCACCGCCAAGGTGATTAAGTCGGGAGACTCAAAGGCCTGGGAGTGGTGGAACCCGCACCCTGAAGGATTTGCGTATGAATGGACACACCCTCCTGTGTCTAAGTACTTTATGGTTCTTGGCATGAGTGTATTTGGGGAAAATGCATTTGGTTGGAGGTTTCCGGCTGCAATTGCTTCCACTGTTTCAATATTTCTCATGTTTTTAATAGGGAAGAAGCTGTTTGGTGCAAAAGTGGGACTAATCGCATCAGCCCTTTTTGCCCTAGATGGACTCTCTTTGGTGTTGGGTAGAATTGGTATGAATGACAGCTACTTAGTGATGTTTCTTCTTTTCACCCTCTTGTTCTTTTTGGACAAAAAATATTTCTTGTCATCAGTGTTTTTTGGATTTGCCATATCCACAAAATGGTCTGCATTTTGGTTCCTTCCTGTGCTGTCAGTGCTCTACTTTTTACAAAACCCCAAAAAACCACTTCCAGGGGTTACTCTTTTAGTTCCATTCGCTGCATTCTTTCTTTCTGTTTCCCAGCTTAATGAGCAGTCTGCCTTGATTGCTTTACGTGTTTACGCAGTTGTTTGGGTGGCCTTGTCGGCGGTACTTGTTATTAGAAAACGTTTTGAAGTGTGGGGTTTTTCTCTAATTCCATTTTTAATCTATCTTATTTCCTATATCCCACAGTTTAGGTTTCATGACTGGGATATCTTTTGGGGCATGCAAAGACAAATGTGGTGGTATCACACTGGTTTGGTTGCAACCCACCCCTTTACCTCTCCTTGGTGGAGTTGGCCAGTTATGTCGCGACCACTGTGGCTTTATACAAGTGGGGTAGTGGATGGGGTGGTGGGCAATATCTATGCAATGGGTAACCCAATTATCTTCTGGTCAGGTCTTGTTGCCCTCATCTATGCTCTATTTCAAGCTTTAAAAAACAAAGACAAGAAGTTGTTGTTTGTTGTTGCAGCATACTGTGCAGTCTTTGTTCCTTGGGCCTTCAGTCCAAGGATTATGTTTTTGTATCACTACTACCCTGCCATTCCATTTCTTGTTCTTGGATTAGCCTACTCGCTATCTAAGTTAAAGAATTCTAGACTAATGCTTTTTCTAACAGTCTCTCTTTTGATATTTGTCTACTTTTTCCCTCATTTAACCGGCATGAAAATACCAGTAGCGCTGTCTGACAGCTACTACTGGCTTCCTGGTTGGAGATAGTTAATCATCTATTTCCGAGCATTTGCAATAGATGGTCTCCCGTCTAAGGCTTACAGAGAATATCGATTCGGACCCTGAGTCAACCACAACTGTTACATTAAAAATCGTTTCGGGGCTGCTCCACTTATTGAACTCATTTTCGAGCGCAGATCTAATTGCCTCGGCCGCGTTCACCTCTCCATCGGTAACACTAATTGTCATTCTTTTTTGGATTGTTTCTGGGCTATCAAACGGCTCACCTAACACCCACCCACTTGCCGTTTTAATAGCCTTATGAACTTGCAAAATCACAAGAGCCTCCTTAGTTGTCCATTATCTTTTCCTTGGGGCAATTATACAGATTTAAATTAATCTTAAAATGCAAAGAATGCTGCAATAGCAAGAAGTACCAAAGCTGTCGCACCGGTTGCTACAGTTGGGAGTCCAAACCCAGCAGCTGGAAGACTGACAGGCGTAACTGTTGGTGTGGTGGTTGCAACCTGGGCAGATGCGGTAGGGCTAGGTGATTTGGTTGATGATACTTGGCATGTCGCGCTTTGGCTGTTTCTGGTGTCTCTACACCTCCCCTCGCCACTTATTTGAACACATGAGTAGGTTGAACCAATGGTTTTACATTCAGAATCGCTACTACATCTGCTGTTGCACTCAAATCTAGGTGTTGGTGTGCTAGTTGGAGTACCACTTGGTCTTAGTGAACAATCGTTTCTTTCTGGTGCATTCACATTTCTACAAGTTCTAGTTGCACTGTAGCAGACAAGATTCTTGTCCAGGGCTTGGCACTGTGAGTCTGTTGTACACGAGCTGTCGCAAGCAGGTGTAGGTGTCTGGCTTGGTGTAGGTGTTGGCGTCTTTGCTGAGATTGTAAAGCTAATTTGACATGTGTTTGGTGAAACAGAGGCTGTTGGGGTAGGAGTTGGTTCAACAGTAGCAGTTGGAGTTGGGGTTGGACTAGCGCTAGTGGTAGGTGTTGGCGATGGAGAGGCTGATACTGTTGGTGTTGGGGTTTGTATTGTGTGGTTTCCACTGTTTTGACAATCAAGGCTGCCTACCACTCTCCAGCTGAAGGTTGAATTGGCAGGAGGTGTTATCGTTCCTAGAGTCAAAAGTGGGGAGAAAGGAGAGAAGCCTGGAACATCAAAGGTGGCGACTTTGTTATTGTCAATGAACACATCGGCGGTTTGACTTGGTTCATTTCTGTCTGTGTTATTTATCACGGTCACAACACCCTCTGAGGTGACATTGAAAGTGTACCCACTACAATCCCAAGCGGAAGGCTCTGATTGGGGTGCGTTTGGCGCTACTCTTTGGGTTCCAAGTTGGTAGAGTCTTGTTGCAGTAAAAAGGCCAGCACCCGCCAGTCCGAATACTGAAACTATTATTAAAGCAGGTATGTATTTTTTCATATTTAGTACCAAAGACCGTTACTTGCACCCTTTACTTGCGCTGAAATGCTAAAGCTTAAGACCCCACTTTCTGGGACGGTGTATTCAAAGTAAAACTCACCACCCTCTGGTCTTCTTAAGAGGGTCTCAGGCTGCTCAACTCCATTGATCTTAAACTTTGCCGCAGAATAGTTTGCCTGATCTCCACTTCCTTGGGCCACTAGTCTGATTGTTTGTCCTGGCTCTATTGAAGACAGGTTTGTTGTAATGTTTTGCCAGTTTTGGTTGTAAACATTTATCGCAGAACAAGAGAGGTTGGTTGGGGTGGTCGCACCTGTTTGCGGTGACTGGTTTTGTTGAGAAAGAAGAACCCCAACTCCAAGACCCACCAAGACAACAACCAAACCAACTACGGTTGCAACTATCGCCTTTTTATTTGAACTAGAATTACCACTGGTTGTTTGTCCAACCGTAGGAATGGTAGTGCTATCTCCTGCGCTGGGGGTGGTGCTAGATGGGATTATTGGAGGAACGCTAGTGACTGCAGGTGGTGGAGGGGTTAGGATGGTGCTGTCTGCCGGCGTAGTGTTATTGCTGTCAGTTTGGTTTGTGTCGGCAGGATTCATGATTTAATCTTAAGCGGTTTTTTTGACCGTGAAAACTCCCAAAGCAGTTAGTGCCAAACCAAAGATTGCAAGTGCTATTGTCACCTCGGTTGATCCTGCGGCAGGTAGTGTTGAGACTGTGGCTACTGGAGTGGCTGATTTTGTAGCCACTGGGGTAGCAGTAGGTGTTGTGGTTGGTCTTGCTGTTGCAGTTGCGGTTGGCGTTGGCCTTAGTGTTCCGGTTGGTGTTGATTCAAATGCAGGCTCTGAGGCTTGTGCATTGACTGTAAAGTTTCTTGTAATTGTTCTTGCAATACCTGCTGCGTCGGTCCATCTAACTGTTACAGTGTGGTCACCATCCTCGAGTTCTGTTGGAGGGGTAAAGCTCCACTCGCCATTTGTGTTTGCGGTTGTCACTCCAGTTATCTGTGTCTCTGAGTTAATAGTTATGTTCACTCTGGTGCTTGGAGGAGCTTCTCCGAAGACCTGTGGCCTGTTGGTGAAAATTGTCTCCCCGTTTTCAATGCTTTCAAGTGTTACTGTTTGGGGTACACCGCCAGATTGAGTTGAGGTGTTTAACCTTGCGGTTGGTGTGGCGGTTGGCGCTGAACCACTTCCTGATATTGAAGCGCTTGTTACAGAAGTATCCTGCTCGGTTGCGTTTGCACCTCTAAAATCGTGGGTTTTTCCAAGTGTGATTGCACCCATTGGATTTGAGTTGGACGCTGTACTTTTTGCTGTTGCAATGCCTCGCTCTCCTCCTTGTACAAAAACGTCAATCTCGCCATCTTTGTTGGAGCTATTAAATGAAATTACCCAATTGCCGGTGGCTGATGCGACTGTTGAGTACAGGAAGTTGTTTTGAGTAACAAAAACTAAAACCCCTCCAGCTGGTGACCCAGAATCTTCAAGAATTGTTCCAGAAACCCTAACGGTAGTTCCCGCTTGTGCAATACTTGAAGTTGCTTGAGACCATGGCGTTGCTCCATTTTGGTAACTGGTGCCATTTGAGTTGATTGCAAAGTAATATGTCCTACCTCTTGATAGGCCTTGGATGTTTGCAGCATGTACTGTTGTGGTTTGCCCGCCTGCCACAGACTGTTGGGTTGAACCAAGATTTGACGTCTCGCCCCAGTTAACAAAGCCAACACTTGGTTTGTCTGTGACCCAGCTTACTGTGAAAGAATCCTCCTTTATGTTTGATAGTCTGACGTCCCTTGGAGTGAAGTCTGGGGATGCTCCTAGTCTGAACACTTGCTGTCTATTTACAAGTAACACACCACCCGCCACTCCAAAAAGAAGTAGAAAAACACCTAATATACTTGGCAGTGTGCGTTTTTTATTCATAACCGGACTACATATATATTATTCACCATATAC
>DBDT01000060.1 GCA_002293705.1 Candidatus Woesebacteria bacterium UBA925 | reverse complement strand
AGATGTGTATAAGAGACAGCGTGTATACCATTTCACCACTTCGGCGTTTGACTATTATACCAAGACTTACTTTGTTAGTATTAATCTAAATATCAAAATGCCCACAAAAGACAAAATCTTGCCCCTTTCCATTGCAGAATTATTTGATTTGTTGGGCAGTAGCAGGGATGGCCTCACCTCAATAGAGGTGGTCGACAGGCAACGAAGCTTTGGTAAAAACTCTTTAAACATCAAAAAAGTAAGTGCTCTTTCTATTCTAATTAGGCAATTTAAATCACCATTCATTTTTCTCCTTTTCGGCTCTGCTGTTTTGGCGTTTTTACTGGGTGAGCCCAGAGATAGTTTTTTCATACTTCTTTTTGTGGCAATTAACTCACTACTTGGTTTTTTCCAAGAGAGAAAATCAGAGGCTACTGCGGCGAGCCTTACTAGTTATCTTCATCCAAAGGTGAGGGTGAAGAGGGAGGGTGGGGTGAAGCTTGTACCAAGTGAACAGTTGGTACCAGGAGACATTTTAGTGCTTGAGCCAGGAGATATTGTCCAGGCAGACTGCAGGATAATTTCAGGGCGCGTGGAAGTTGACGAGTCAATACTAACTGGCGAGAGTGAGCCAATTCACAAAGATGCTACTGGATCATCTGTCTTGGAAAGTGGTGTTACTGTTCTTTCTGGGTCTGTGGAGGCCATAGCTTACGCAACCGGCTCAGCCCGAAGAGTGGGGAATCTTCTCAAGCTAACATATGACACACAACGAGTTAGCAGTTTTGAAAAGGGATTAAGCAGAATAAGTGGATTTATACTACGCGTAGTTGCAATTACCTTGGTATTGGTAGTGGTATTAAACATTGCACTTAAGGGCACGGATGACTTGTCCCATCTTCTACTTTTTGCCATTGCTTTGGCAGTAAGTGTAATTCCAGAGGCTCTGCCAGTTGTTATAACCTTCTCACTTTCACAAGGAGCGCTAAAGTTGTCAAAACGAAATGTCATAGTTAAAAGGCTCTCTGCAATTGAGGATTTGGGTGGAATTTCAGTACTGTGCACAGACAAAACTGGGACAATTACTGAAAACAAGCTAACTCATATAAAAAGCTTGGTATACAAAAATTCACCTCTTAAGCTTTTGGCCTATCTTTCACAGCCTGAAGACAACTTTGAATCCAAAGACCCATTTGATCTTGCTATATCAATTTCTGCTGGCGAGAAAGTCAGGAAACAAGCTTTAAGTAGAAAGCTTGTTTCAGTGACCCCATTTGATCATCACAACAAATTCACAGAAGTCATGATTTCATGGAAAGGAAAAAACCTGAGCCTAATTAAGGGTGCTCCTGAAACAGTACTTGCCAAAGTGTTTAAAAAGCTTGTCCCTGAGATAAATAACTGGATAGTCAAAGAAGGGGAGGGGGGCAGAAGAGTTCTTGCTGTTGCATACAAAGTGGGAAGAACTGAATACAAGCTAGCAGGACTAATGTCGTTTTCAGATCCACTCAAAGAAACCACCATGGCTGCAATTGAAAAAGCAAAACAATTAGGAGTCACAGTTAAAATTTTGACAGGTGACAGAGCTGAGGTTGCAACAGCTGTAGGCAGGCAAATTGGAATACTTTCAGCTGGCGAGTTTGCAATCTCAGCAGAGGAGTTTTCAAAACTTTCTTTGAAGGAAAAAATCACAGCTGTTAAGTCACACAATGTGTTTTCAAGGACAACACCTGAGATTAAGTATGAGATAGTATCCCTTCTTCAAAAAGAGCATGAAGTAGGATTTTTGGGAGAAGGATTTAACGACGCACCATCACTCAAGGAGGCAAATGTAGGAATTGCTGTTCAGTCAGCATCAGATGTAAGCAGATCAGCCGCAGACATTATTCTTTTGGACAAAAGCTTGCTCACTATTGTTGAGGGAATTGAGTCAGGTAGGGTAGTGTTTGCCAATACTGTTAAGTATCTTAAGGCCACACTTACGAGTAACTTTGGCAACTTCTACGCAGTGGCAGTAGCTTCCCTCCTTGTCCCATTTCTGCCGCTTCTTCCTATTCAAATTCTACTTTTAAACCTTCTTTCCGATCTTCCCATGATCTCAATCTCCACTGATAGGGTAGACCAGGAACAACTCTCCTCTCCTCAAAGCTATAATATTTCAGACATTGCATTTTCGGCATTGGTGTTGGGGGCAGTTTCCACTTTTTTTGACTTTCTAACCTTTGCGATTTTTTCATCACAAGGGGAGACTAAGCTTCAAACTGCCTGGTTTGTAACAAGTGTCTTAACAGAAATTGTTCTTGTGTTCTCACTTAGAACCAGGCGTGTCTTTTTCAAAGGGAGTCGACCCTCAACTCTGCTTGTTGTTTTGAGCTTTTTGGCAGCAGGTGCTGCCATTATTTTGGTGACAACGGGTATTGGGTCTGGATACTTTTCATTCACAAGTTTAGGACTCCAGACTTTTGGGGTAATTACTGCAATTGTAGTTGGATACTTTGCAGCCAATGAACTTACAAAAAGATTTGTTGTCAAAAACTTTGCCCAATCGGCTAAATCAGTAGTAAAATAGCTTCACTTAACCTTTACCAAGAGGAGTTTTCTAAAATGTCTACTAACGGGGAAAACTTGATTTATGGTCTAATTTTGATAATTCATTTGGTTCTGCTTGTTGTGTGTTTGTGGCACCTTTTTAATCGAATGCAGAATCCCAAATGATAAAAAGGAGCCTATTCAGATATTATCTGGAAAGGCTCCTTCAATTATAAGAAAAGTTAGTTGTCTGATTTATCCTTTCTCACTAAATCGATGATGTGCTTAATGACAAGGCTAAGCAGGAGCATGGACAAGATGATCAGGTTGTAGGTTGTGTGGTGTAGCGCTGAGAGCTCTACTCCTCCCAAAAAATATTGAGATGTAAACCATATTCCAGGGACAGCAATCGCAATGCCTGTCCCAATTGGAACGCCCACAAGACAGTGGGCAATGCCAAACAGCAAGCTCCTGATTAATCCATCAAACCAACTGCTTGTTCCCTGGCGGAACACTACCTCTTCTATCATGGTCAGATCTGTCTCTTATACACATCT
>DBDT01000020.1 GCA_002293705.1 Candidatus Woesebacteria bacterium UBA925 | reverse complement strand
ACAGCAACTGTTATAATACTATCGGCAGTGATCGGAATATATTTGGGGGTTTTAGATATTGCCTTCTCCTCAGCCCTTTCTGCTATCATAGCTGCCAGGAACTAAAAAATATTAAAATTCAAATGAGCGACAACAATCAAACACTATCAGAAGCAATAATTGACGAACGTGGTATCGGAAACAAAAAGATTCCAGGGCACATCATCGTCAACGCAAATTCCTCAGAAAAAGCTAAGTGGTACGTAGTTCACAGCACAAGTGGACACGAAGTTAGAGTTTCCCAAACATTAAAACAAAGAATTGAATCTATGGGAATGGTTGACCATGTCTTTGAGATTTTGGTTCCAACCCAAGACAAGGTAGTTGTTAGGGGAGGAAAGAAGGCAACTATAAAAGAGAAAATTTTCCCAGGTTATATCTTGGTCAAGATGGATTTGACTGACGAAAGCTGGTTGGCAGTTAGAACCACCCCAGGTATTACTGGATTTGTGGGTATCGGTGACCAGCCTACACCACTTTCTCAAACTGAGGTTGGAAACATCATGAAGTTCACAGCAGCTCCAGCACCTAGGTACAAAACCAAGCTCACTATTGGAGATGCAGTTAAAATCAATGACGGTCCATTTACAGACTTTTTGGGCTCAGTTAGCAAAATTGATGATGCTCGAGGAAGAGTTGAGGTACTAGTCTCAATCTTTGGACGTGAAACCCCAGTTGATCTTGACGTCCTACAAGTAACCAAAGTCTAAAAAGGCCTTACCACAAGTTACATTTTCTAATTTTTCATATTGCGTATTGACCCGTTTGCCAAGAAAACAATATGATTATTTAATGAAACTTCCAGTAAATGAGAGCCCATCAGACAGAGCATTAAGAATTACTGCAGGGGGAGCACTACTAGTGGGAGCAGGCATGCTCACAGGAACTGCTCAGGTACTGCTAGTTATTGTCTCATTAGCACTTTTGATCACAGGCATACTTGGATTTTGTGGCCTATACTCTTTGTTCGGAGTCAGCACTTGCCCAGTCAAACTATCTTCAAAATCCAAAAAGAAGAAGAAATAGTTGACAAACTTGTCAACTTATAGTATATTATTACATATCACTCATCTTTGAGTGTATTTTGTAGCTTAAATTTGTTGACCATTCCCTCGTACGCATGAATTTGCGTGCGTAAGAGGGGATGGTTACTTGGGCAGTCATGTCGCAAGCCCGGCCGTTAGTATGCCGCTAGGATTTTCTAGGGCAGTACTTTGCCGCGGGCAAGCCGGCGATAGAAGCCTGGGTAGTTCTGGCCTGATCCCACCTATGGGAGCCCAGAATTGGCCGCAACCGATTATCGGCCGCCGTTCTCTCCCTGTGGCCACAGGGTGATATAGTGGTGGCCAGCGCGCTGGCCACCCAAAAAATACAGGGCATCTTCTTTTTGGAGATGCCCTTTTTTAATGGCCTAAAAATGGTTGGTATTTGAAAAATAGCTACACTATGGTGTACAATCAACCACTTCACCTTGGTGAGGGAGATATAAAATATCGAAAAATGGCAAAAAAAATCAAAACAGTAGTTAAAGTTAACCTTCAAGCAGGAGCAGCTAACCCCGCCCCTCCACTAGGACCTATTCTTGGACAACATGGTGTTGCCATTATGGAGTTTGTGAAGCAATACAATGACAGGACAGCCTCAATGAAAGGCAATGTTGTTCCAGCTGTTATAACAATCTACGAAGACAGATCATTTGACTTTGAGCTAAAGCTCGCCCCAGTTTCTGAGATGATCAAGAAAAAATTAGGAATTCAAAAAGGTTCTGGAGCCACCCCAAAAACAATTGTTGGAACTCTAACCGACCAAGCATTAACTGAAATTGCAACAGAAAAAATGAAAGATTTTAATACAACTGATATTGAAGCTGCAAAAAGAATTGTTGCAGGTGCTGCACGAAGCATGGGGGTAAAGACAGCTTAAAAAATTAATAATCATGGGAAAAACAAAAAACGTAACAGTTAACAGTGAGGCAAAAACCACCAAGGTGGACAAATATGCCCAAAAACATCAAGAAGAAGTAGCCAAGGTAGAGAAGAAGGCAAAAGTTGCTGGAAAGAGAATTTCTGAGGCAAGAAGAATGATTGACAAAAACAGAGAATACTCATTGTCTGAGGCTATTGATCTTGTTAAAAAGACAAGCACAACCAAGTTTGTAGCTTCTGTTGAAATGCACTCAATAGTTAGAAAAGAAGGATTAAGTGTTCAAGTTGCACTTCCTCATGGAACAGGTAAAGAGAAAAAGGTAGTAGTTGCCAATGCAGAGGTAATCTCAGACCTTGAAAATGGCAAGATTAACTTTGACATTCTTTTGGCAACTGCAGACACTATGCCAAAGCTAGTTAAATTTGCGAAGCTTTTGGGTCCACGCGGACTAATGCCTAATCCAAAAAATGGAACTTTGATTAAAAATGAAAGTGATGGTAAAAACTTTGCAGTAGACAAAATCACAGTAAAGACAGAAAAGTCAGCTGCAGTTGTTCACACCATGGTTGGAAAAGTAAACATGGATGACAAAGCTATTTCAGAAAACATCAAAGCAATAATCTCAGCAGTGGGAGAGAGGCAATTTGTAAAGATTTATCTAAGCTCATCAATGGGCCCTTCAGTGAGAGTTGAGCTTCCTAGGTAAAGTTGTGTTAAAATAGCTCCTCATACGTAACCTATCTTGGGAGGCAAGTCACAATGTTGTACAGATCTGTGCAAGTTTTTGTAATTGCCAGCATTCTTTTCCCGGCATGGATAACCATAAGGATGGTGGTTTTGAATTTTGCCATGACCGAGGTTTGGCTAGCCAACACTGCTTCTGTAGTTATCACAGTGGTAGCGGCCTACCTGGTTTCACAAAGACCATTTCTAGAGCAAGATTTGCAATCCTACCTGATCGCGACCTCTATAACTTTCTTAGCATGGATTGCACTTGTTTGCATTTCGTCACTTATGAGCAAAGAGGTCTCGTGGTTGTACCACTTGGGTTTTGTTTGGGGAGTATTAACCTTGTCTTTTTGGCGAACAAAAATCAAGTTCGCAAAAGACCCTGAATGGTTTATTCGCCTACAAGAGAAGGCGGATAAAAAAATGGGAAACAGTAAATAACAAAAAGATCGCAGGGTGACCTGCGATCTTTCAATATTTAAAAAATGCTAACCAGAAGTGAACTGGTAAACCCCATCCGGACCTTTTGAAATAAGGGTCCAACGTTGCTCATTCAATCCGACTGGCTGAATAAGGACTTTCAAGTAACCCTCAATCTCTTGGCACAAATCCAAACCAAGGATCACATAGTCCAGACCTTCATACAAATCTTCGATTTTGATCGGTGAGCCATTTTCAAAAATGACCCCATCAAAACCACTATCACCATTTTCGCGCACATACCTGAAGGCGGAGTCATGGCATTCCATCTCCTGGTTGGCGAAATGATACGTGGCGTGTATCGAGACGACTGCAATAACAATACACGCGAAAAGGCCCAAAATAGTGAGTGAGCAGTGCAACCAAATACGTGGATTCCCGTCTCTCTTATACACAGACACCTCCCTACTAATGATAGACCTGTAGTATACCAGTTGTTCACCACTTCCTCAAAATCTAATGAGATTTGCAAGCTTGTCCATACCGTATTACAATTATAGGTCGTTTATTCGGATTGCAAGGAGGTTCCAATGCCTATCGAGATCCTTTTTTTAATTGGGACGGTTGGATTCATACTTACAGTTAGGGCCATTGTGAGTGTTCTGCTGTGTTTGCGTTTTTCTGTCTCACTTTTATTTTCATCCAGGGAAACCACTCGCAACTACTCAGCCAGAGGCATGGTCAGTTATTTCAAAACAAACTGGGTAACACTTGTTTTTGGAGTTGAAGGAGTAATGATGATGGTCTTGTCATATCTTGTGGCAAACAAGTAAAGGGGGCAGGCCTTAGCCTGAATCAAGCATTGTGATCATCGTAGTCTCAATTATAGTATCGGCAGTGATGGTGTTTGCACTTACAGTAAGGGTGGGTTTACCACTACTGAATAAGTTATTGGATCACCAATACACTAATTTGAAAGAGCAATCGGAAGACTCATTGATGTTTCTACTCGTGGGTCTAGAGATAAGCGCAGCAGCAATACTGGCGTGCATGAATTTAGCCAGGATCTCATCTGGATCGCTTTAGGACTGGGCCAAGGAGAAATCCTTGAACTCCAGTCCTTTTTTTGTTACAATAGCTGGTCAAAGACAGGAGGCACAAAGTTAAGCCCTCCCGAGACGAAGAAATCTTCTTTATACTCGTCGTCTTGACGGGTTTATTTTTTTATATGACACCTAAGGCAACTATCAAACAAACAAAGAAAGATGAGGTCAAAAAGCTCTCAGAGCTAATTGGCTCAGCTTCTTCTGTTTCATTTGTCGACTACACAGGAATGGACATGAAAAGCCAGCAAGGGCTACAAAATTCTCTAAAAGAGAGCGGTAGCAAGATGTTGGTAGCTAAAAACACCTTGCTTCAAATCGCAGCAAGAGATGCAGGACTTCCAGAAGAAGCAACAGCAGACAGCGTGCTAGCTGGACAAACTGCAGTTGTTGTATCAGGCGCTGATGCAGTTTCTCCAATCCAAATCATTGGTAAGCAAATCAAAGAGAGCGAAAAGCCAAAGTTCAAAGCTGGTGTAATCGATGGAGTTTACTACGATGCAGCTGGACTTATGAAAGTATCAAGCTTGCCAAGTAAAGAAGTGTTGGTATCAAGAGTTATTGGGGCAGTAGCTGGACCATTGTACGGTCTAGTTGGAGTACTAAATGGAAACCTAAATGCATTAGTATGGGCGCTTAGCGCCAGGCGAGACCAACTCGCTAAATAAATTTAGGATTATCGAAAGGTGGTGACAAATATGGCAGAAGAAAAAAACACATCAGCAAAAGTAACCAAACTTATTGAAGAGATCAGCGCATTAAGCGTTTTGGAACTCTCCGAATTGGTTACTGCACTCCAAGACAAGTTTGGAGTATCTGCCATGCCTGTTGCCGCCGCCGCAGCTCCAGCTGCAGCCGCAGAAGCAGCACCTGCTGCATCTGAAAGCTCAACTCAAACTGTCGTCATGACAGCTTCAGGAGCAAACAAGATTGCAGTTATTAAGGCTTTAAGAGAGATCAATCAAAATTTGGGTCTTAAAGAAGCCAAAGATATGACAGATGCTGTTCCAGCAACTATCTTGGAAAATGCTAAAGCTGAAGATGCAAAAGCTGCAGCTGAAAAGCTAAAAGCAGCAGGAGCAACTGTAGAGCTTAAGTAAAAGCTATTTGGAGCTGAAGCCAAAACTAGGAGGTCCTCATCGAAAGATGGGGACTTTTTAGTGGACAAAAAGGCAGTTATGTCCTATAATATAGTATTAACCGTTATAGAGCCAGGAGGCCAAGAAAATGTCCAAGTTTCTTATCACTGTCCTCGTTATCGTAGTTACTTTGGCCGCCGGGTGCAGCGACCCATACAGCGGCACACAGACTCAGCAACTGTTTGTGTCCAGCGAAACGAACGCTGGACGTCTTGCAACAATCGTCACCGAAGGCTGTACGATCAAAGCTTTCCTGGATGGCCTCCAAATGACCTTGGAGGCAAAAGCCTTCAAGATGGATGGTGAAATCAGAGGTACCCAGACAAATTTGTCTGGAGTAGCCATCTCGATTGATGCCCTTGTGGCAGGACCATACGAGGTGGATTTATTCACCAACGGGAAGCGATTCGGAATAGCAATGATGGACGTTAAACCAGACGGCACCTGCTTGAGATTCAGTGTTACAACACTGATGATCCGGTAGCCATCACCATAGAACCACCAGTATCATCTGGTGGTTCTTCTTTGCAAGAATTCTTCAAGCTCTGGTTCTACAGGCATTACAGACAGTCTTGATTGTCGCACAATACGAGTATTCTTGAGACCTTCTTGTGATTTGATTTCTGAAAGGGTGGCAATTGGTGGGGTGAATTTTTTGTGAAATTTAAATTTAGGAATACTTCCTTCTTCAAATACAATTGCTTCACCAACAATACGTTTTTCTTTGCCTGTGTGATATATATACACCCTGTCCCCTTTTTTCATTGATGACAGAAATGATTTTGCTTGAGGATTTTCTACACCAGTCCAAGGTGCCACATCTTCCTTTTGGAGCCTGTCTATTGAGTATTCTTCTGCCTCAGTTTTTGCCAGAAATATAGCCATATTTTCCTATATTTGAGTCTACAATATGAAAATGCATATTTAAACTGGCGAGAATTGCTCCCGCCAGTCTTCATTGATCGCTACGCCATGCGATTTAAGTTGAGCACTTGAACAAGCGCATCATAGGCACAATCAAAGTCTGCCCTTTTAACCGAGGTAAGGGGGCTTGAATTCAACATAAACTTCATGATGAGCCTGAAAATCTTAAAGTCAACAAGGCCTGTATCAGTTTCAGCTATGGGTTTGTCTAAGGTTGATACCACCAAAACAGGTACTACTATTTGTCTGAAAAACTCAGACGTTCGAGAATCTGGTAACACCTTCTTGGTGGATATTAGAAATGCTGAAAACAGTATCCTAAATGCCACCTCCTGCTCCTTAGTTAATCCTTTATAACAAGCTAAACTCTGTGGATCAAAATACAGAAATTGGTTAACATATGAGTACAAACCCAGACAATCACTCCAGTTTGGCACCCAATCACCTGTTCTGAAGTTTTGATTCATGGATTTTGCAACTACTGTGTCCATTAGTGCTCCAAAAACCATTTCAATACATTTACCCAGCAAACTATCGTCAGTAAAACTGTCAATGCTTTCCCCTCTTAATAGCAACAACTGAATTCTGGTAAACATAAAGTCAAACGAACCAACATTCACACCATCAGTAACCGCTACCATGGCAAACCCTCCAAGGAGTAATTGAATTAAGCTTAATATTGTAGCACTTTGAGTTCACTGGAGGCTAAAATTAGACTGCGAGACATAAAAAATCGGCGAGAGATCATCTCGCCGACTACATCTACTCACTAAACACCTCCATGTAAAACTTGCAAACAGCACAAAAGTGCTCTTTATAGACACTTATGTCCAGGCCCCTACTTTGCATTAGAGTGCTCAACAAATTGGACCCATCGATGGCCTGCTGGGTAGCCTCAGATGCCGCCAGTTGGACAACAAACAGTGCAAACAGGTTGAACACTCGACATTGCAAATTATCCTGCCTGCACAAACTGTACCTTAAACCATCAGCGGAAGTATATCTGCCCATAAGAGCAGGGTCATGCCGATAGAAAAGGTCACTCAGAGTGTCCCACTTAAAAATATTGAATAAGTCTATAGAACTTGGTTCAACCCCACCCAAGGACAATGGACGCGCCTTGGCCACAAAGGATTGCGCCTTTGGACCAACAAATATGTGGCCCACCAGCTGAGTTACCTCAGGGCGACCTATTCCCCCCACCACCAACCTGTCCCAAAACGCATCAAATAATTGATGGTCGAACGCGCTCGTACTCACCTGTCACCTCCTATGGCATACTTACCAGATCAGGAAGCAGAAACTGAACTGCACTTTCAAATTCCGGGTACAAACCTTGATTCAGTGTAAATTCCCCATCAATTCGAGAAACATATCGATTGAGTATTCCTATCAGAGCCTGTCCATCCAAATCCTGATAGCTAACCACAATCAACATTTCTAGCCAGATATCAAAGATATCAAAGGTTAATGTTTGACAGTTGCTCCGTCTAAATACCACATAGTCAGACATCATGTCCAATCTATTGAGCGAGACGTAAAGCCAGCGCTCACCTAATGACACATTGATCGGCTCAGCTTGAATAGAAACCAGACGACCACCAAAACTAGATGATCGCAGGGCACTAATTAGGGTTGCAAACGAGTCGGGATCAACCTGGTCGTTTATCAATTGCAAAAATACAGCCCTAAGGTACTCTCGACTAAGGTTAGACACACTACACCCACCTTCCTTATGTAAATGTTCAGAACAGAAGCAATTCTATGACTAATTACAAAGTAAGCACAACAAGAAGAAAATGAGGCATAAAAATCCACCCAACCTTAGTTGAGTGGATTAGTGGGAATATCTCGGCCAGAGATGTTTGCAAAAACATGTCTCCACAAAATCGCCGCACACTCAAAGTCCCTTATAGCATCGGGTCGAGTTGAATCCTTGTACATTCTCTTAACATGACGCATAGCCCCCGCATCATCTTTTGCCAATATTACCAGCACACTAAAGATAGCGTGCAAGAGACCTGGTATTTTTATCAACTGTAAATTCAGCAAGGAGTTATCGATATCGGCTTCCCTCAAAAATTCCAATAGAATCACAAGAGCAGAATTCAAATCAAATCCTAACTCTAATATGTCAGCCTTTTTAATGGTTTGGCTCAAAGCCACGGCTACTCGGTATTGATTACCAAGTACCAATCTTCTAAACCTTTGAAGTTCAGGGATACCCCACCCAACAACCGAACTTGCACATTTAGAAAGTTCAGAAATGCACTGATCACCTTGAGGCATAGTCAATGCTCCTTTATTCAATCATCAACAAAGTAACATTGTTTTAACTAATAATTTACCACAGGTCAAAATTGGTTGTTACAAATGCTCCATATTAATAAAAGTTTGAAGTAAGATTTTTTAGAATGGAGAAGTATTTTTGTCATGCCGAGGGAAAATCCTCGGCATGACCATTGAGAAGATGGCGACTGTTAATAGCCCCGCAGATACTCTGCAAGAAACGGAATGTATCCTGGGGGAATTGATGCTGGCATGGTCGGCTTGCCATCGCTTGTTGGCGTGACCATCAATTGATAATCTGTAAGACCAGTCGGATAACCAGTCGCCGCGTGGCCATGCTCACGAGCGAAAATGATCCCATTGACATAGGCAGCGCGAATGTGGGTTTCAAAAAGCTCTGGACCCATGCAACCTACCGCCCGTGCGATAATGTCAAACCAAAAACGGCGCATACCCACAGCTGACAGGTTACCTTTTTCAGTTGGTTGAATAGGCACCCCCCAAGTTGTCAGCTTCGGCTTGGCGTCCCCCGGCTGAATCAAACCAGATACGAATTTCAGAAATTGATCATAGCGAGAGTCGCCGCCTGGATCGTTTCCCATAACGTAGCGCAAGGCTTCCTCGCGCTTATTGAGGGTGTAACCAGACAATGATTCCACTACAGACGGTCCAGTGACTGTCTCTTATACACATCT